>CAIXHD010000182.1 GCA_903919065.1 uncultured Bacteroidota bacterium | reverse complement strand
AGTCTCCAGTCTTCAGTTTTCAGTCTTCAGTCTTCAGTTTTCAGTCTTCAGTCTCCAGTCTTCAGTTTTCAGTCTCCAGTCTTCAGTTTTCAGTCTTCAGTCTTCAGTTTTCAGTCTTCAGTCTTCAGTCTCCAGTCTTCAGTCTTCAGTCTTCAGTCTCCAGTCTACAGTCTTCTGTCTTCAGTCTCCAGTCTTCTGTCTTCTTCATTCCACTGGACAATAATCCAGACATCTTGCGCAGCTGTAGCAGTTTCCTTTATTAGCCTGATAATCCTCCTGACGTCGGAAAATGATCTGTCCCATAGCCATCAGCGCAATTACCAGACCAAGAAATGCTCCAAGAATCGAGCTTCCCGTCTTGAATTTATTACGAATTACCTGTGCATCTGCAACCAAGGTTTCCAGAGATTTTCCCGATGCGAGGAAAGTCTGGATATCAATATTTTTCGAGTCTTTTTTTAATTCAGGATGCGAAATAAGCAGCTCAGCGAGATAGATATCCGGATGGGCTTTTGAAAGGAAGACATGTGATTTTGATCCGATCAAGGCTCCGGCTAGCATAATAATGGGAATCAGGGCCACATAAAGGATAAACTTTCTGGAGTTGGCTTTGGTATCAGGCTTCGATTTTTCTTCATCAGGAAAATCAATCGCTTCAAATGGGCAGGAGGTGGTGCAGAGTTTGCACTGGATGCATTTCGTTGGAAATATGGATAAATGGCGCCTGCTGAATCGTGAAAATACGTTCAGGATTGCACCGTACGGGCAGAAGAACCGGCAGTACGGGCGGGCGATAAAAAGACCCATCAGCAGGAAGGCAATCCCCAGGTAAATCATCAGGTGCGGACCATTCATCCTGTATATTCCGATAAATGGATCGTACCGGCAGATGATGAATTCAGTGCCAGTGGCTGCATATAAAACAGCCAGTCCTAAATATAGATAAGGGATAAAACCCAGGGTCTTACGCAACCATGCCGGAATAGTTATCGGTTTATAGATCAACAGGTCCTGCACAGCACCCAGCGGACAGGCGGCGCCGCAGAATACCCGTCCGAAAAACAGGCTGAATATCAGAGGCAAAAGAAAAAACAGCAATGCATACAGCGAGATCACATATTTGGGATCGGCCAAAGCCAATGCCACATTTTGTATCGATCCGACAGTGCAGATACACCCTTGTCTATAAAACCCGAAATATATCGCAGAGAAAACTGTCAGCAGTAATATTCCATTCCGTGATCTTTTTTTTATGGCAAACCAGGAGGTCAGGCTCAGCACTACAAAAAGTATCAGCACATCGATAAACTCCATACCAACACCGCGAGGTTCCGGAGTGGTTGGGGTCGGCTGGGTATAATTATTATGAAATTCCGGCTTCGGAAAGCGTTGCTGTGCATCCAGATTGTGGAAGGCCAGTGTGAGTGGCAGCAGAAACAGTATGATTTTGAGCCACTTCATTATTTTGGAGTTGAAACAGCGGGTTTTTTAAAATCGCCCTTGATCAGGTAGGCCGTTTCAATAGGTACCCTGCTGATTGCATTCGAAGGGCACATTCTGGAAATTGAGCATTCATTGCAATTCTGGCAGAGGTCGTGCCTGATCTGTAGATGCAGTGATCCGTTGCCAAATGATCCGCAGCCCTTCACGCATTTTGCGCAACCATTACAAAGTTTTTCGTCGATGGTATATTCGAAAAACGGCTCTTCAACGAATTTACGGTTGAGAGCACCGGTAGGGCAAAGCTGGCTTTCAGCTCCCGTATTCAGCTTATGTGTATTGGGTTTGAAATATCCGCCGCACAGGTCGCAATAGCCGCAAAGAGAGTAGGCATGAACGCATTTTACGGCCGAGAGGTCCTTAACGCACTCGGTGGCGCACCGGCCGCACTGTGTGCATTTGAAAGGATCTATCTGCCATACGTATTTTCCGGAGGCCGATACTTTTCTTTGATATATGATCGACCCGGTAAGGTAAGCCAACCCTCCGAGAAGAACCAGGCGACCTGAATTGTTGATGAATTTTTTCCGGTCCATGCTTACTTTTTTAATTGAAATACCCTGATCATCTTGCGCTCAAAATCGAGTGCGTAAATATCCCCCGATGGACTCACTGCCAGATCCGGGGCATGCGTTTCCCCTTCGAACGCTTCTGGCGGGGCAACCACCGACAATAACTCCCCGGAGGCTTTATGTACCTTAATCCTGACCATTCCCTTTTCTGCCGTCACAAACGACCCGTCGGGTAAAACAGCCATCTGGGCCGGATTGCAGCACCCTGAAAACCCTTCGATAGTCATCGCAGTCTTTTCCCAAAACCCGCGCAGCTCACCGTCGAAGGTGTAATTTTCAAAAGCATGCTGACCCGGGTTCACCACCCACAATTCCCCAAAAGAGTTCACCGCCAGCTCAAAATAGGGACTGGGAATGATAAATCCATGTAGGTCGGCACTATCGCGTTTCCCCGTAAAACTTCCTGCCAGCTCACCATTGGTCATGTATTTCAGGACTCTCCGTTTTCCGGCGTCAGCCGCGAATACGAAGCAATCCTGCGTGGCCAGGCTGGTGAGTACTGTGCTGTCACCCAGCGGCTCCCATGATTTTATCAGCAGGCCATCCAGATTATATTGGGCGATATGATTCGTGAATCCGATGTAAATGCCATTTGAGGAGGCAGCGACGCAGCTGGGTGATTCCGGAAGTGGTGATTTTGCCAGTTTCTTTCCCTCTGTGGAAAAAATGACCAGGAAATTGTCTTCAACGAGATACAACCGGTCGTTGGCAAAGGCTATCCCGCGCAAAACCAGATCGCCGAAAGTAAAATCAAGGGTCTCCTCATATTTTATCAAAGTGGAATCAACCGACTTGAACTGGTCGACCGAATATTCATAGGGATTGTCCGGCCTTTTATCGGGCCTTGAGTTCATCACATCAATAACCACGAGCGCAACGATTACCGCCGCGAGCAGTATTAATATCGATATGATCACTTTTCTGTTCATCAATCAACAGCTAATTTTATTCCTATCATCCGCTTCGAGTCCCTGAGTACCATATATCCGTCAGCAACAGCAATCGGGGCCCAGGCATCCTGCCCGTCAAATAATTTTATCTGATCAATCTGGATATATTTTTTTATATCCGGCTTCACGATAGTCAGCACTCCATCGTCATTCAATATAAACAATTTATTATCAGCAATCAGGTATGGACCCAAGCCGAACCTTGCCTCCGGACCGCTGCTCCATACCGGAACACGACAGTTGACGGGGTTTACGCATATCATCTGATTTCGAAGGGCACCGGCATCTTTTGGTTCAATCCCTATAAGATGGCCCTTGAAATAGAGCGGTGTTTGCTGTTCGCTGGCGAGTCCTTCCAATGGCAGATATTGATCGATCATCCTGATAGTAAAGTTACTGCCTGATGATTCAAGTTGCAAGACCATGCTTCCGGCACCATATCCCGCTGTGAGGAAAATTTTCCCGTCGGGCATGCAAACCGGCGATGGTGCAACCACTGATTTGTTCCAGGCGGTTGATGACCAAAGAACTGTTCCGGCATCTGGCCCCGAAGCTGCAATGCCGCAAATTCCACCGACTGCACTGTAAACAAACATCCTCCGTCCGCCAAATTCCATCGGCATAATAGAGGAATGAGACATTTTCCATTTTTTTGGATTGGGTGTTTCCCAGATTTTCTTTCCGGTTTCACAATCAATGGCGACCATCAGAGCCTTACCACCGGTGGCAATATAAGCTATGTCATTTTCAATAATCGGGCATTGGCCGGTGTACCAGAACGGAATTTCCGTTTTATAATCTTTCTCGATATCGAGGCCCCATTTAACATTCCCGGTCAAACGATCCAGGCACATAACGTGAGCCCGGGGGCCTATCGAAACAATATATTTTTCAGTAACGGCAGGAACGGTGCGCGACATGCCATGATTTCGTTTGATCGTCACCCGATAGCCTCGTTCCCATACCAGTTTGCCATCTGCCAGATTAATGCACTTCAGAATATCGCTTCGTTTAAGTTCATCATAATCAAGAATGTACACAGCGCCCTTGTAGATGGCAGCACCGGCATGACCTTCGCCGAGATCCACCGTCCATAAAATCTCCGGAACCTTTCCTCCGAAACCATCAAGAAGCTTATGGGTTGATTTGCTGATATTGTCGAAATCTGATCCCCTAAACCTCGGCCAAACTTCTTTGCCTTCAGTAAGCACTCCTGTGCCGGCATTGAAATATTCGCCTATATGAACCAGCTCAGTAAGCGAATCAGCTCGCGGCGGGCGATTATCCTTCCCGGGCATACTTTTGCTGAAATCGTGGACCGGATCATGTGCCAGCCACCAGACGAACGAAACCACCATTAGTACTATGGCGGAGGTTAGGATGATATGTCTTGTTTTCTTATTCAATTGAACCTTATATCGTCTTTGAAGTTAGAGATTCGAGGGCCAGTGTTGAATGCTGAAATTACAGATTCAAGTATTGACGAGGTCCTTGATTTTGAAATTTCAAAACTCAAAATTGGCCCTCGAATCTCTAACATGGCCCTCAAATCTCTAACCTCCTATGAAATTTTAAACGCCATTACCGCATTTCCTCTCCTCACATACAGTATCCCATCATTAATAACTGGATGTGCCCAATGCTGATCGGAGCCCATGGTAATGGAAAATTTGCCGGCTACCTTGAATTCTGCCGGAGTAGCCTTAGCCATGAAAACTTCGCCCTTCTGTGTATATCCGTAGAGCATGCCATCAGCATAAATTACCACGCCTTTTGCTACATCGGTGGAAGCATATTTCTTTTCGCCGGTTTTCCAGTCGAGGCACTGCCACTCTTTTCCCGAGGTATCGCCTGATCCGTAAACATACCCGTCAATATATACGGCTCCCCCCATGCGGCTGTCGAATGACTTGGCAAACCATTCCTGGGTTACAGAGCTTCCGTCGGCACTCAGTTTTAATTTCGGGCCGCCTTGTCCATATCCGCTGAAACAAAAAATTCCGCCATCAGCATAAACCGGGGTGTTGGCATGAACTGCCCATTCGTTGGTCTGCGGATGTGCCCACAACAATTTGCCGGTTGCAGCATCCAGCCCGATAATATCGTTGGCGGTCATAGTGACCAGAAGTTTTCTTGCCGGAAGCTCAATCAGCAGCGGGGTGCAGTAGGCTGATAGTTCCTCCTTACCGGTACTCGACCAGATAGTTTCACCGGTTAGTCTGTTGAGAGCCATTACGTTATTCACCTTGCCACCCGGAGTGCAATACAGTACATCCTTATCGATCAAAACAGTTTCCGTAAATCCCCAGGTGATATTTTTCCCATCAAAATCAGACAGAAATTCTTTTTTCCATTTAATCGATCCGTCTTTTGTGTTCATGCAAAACAGTGAACCATATCCGGATTCCATATACAGTAAATCTCCCACAATCGTCACTGATGAGCGTGCGCCCGGCCAGCTTTCGATGAATTCTTTGCCATATGGATATTTTGCGGTCTGTTTGCCATCCATTGACAATACATAGATATATCCCTGATCGTCGATTGTTCCGGTCAGATAAATATGGTCGTTGGCAAAAACAGGTGATGAGAATCCTTTGCCAAGTCCATCAAAATGCCAGAGCATTGCGGGTCCTTCAGCGGGCCATTCCTTAAGGAGATTCTTATCGGGATAAATGCCATTGCTGTTTGGTCCCCTCCAATGAGTGGCCTGGGCAGAAGCACTGACAGTGATAATCAGCGAAAGCAGTATGAAAGAAATTAATTTCGACATATGAAATGGTGTTAGAGAGTTTTAATTTGACGAAAATAGAGAAAAGGAAGTAATATTCAACTGCCGCCATTTACCGTTCTTTTTCCGCTATTCACCGGTTTAAACTTTATTAATTTTGAGGTGGTTATCATCTTTGTGTCATCAGATTCTATTAAAATGGCAAAAGGTAAATCAGTGGCAGTGATAGGTGCCGGAATTGGCGGAATCTCTACAGCTATCAGGCTGGTTAAGAGTGGATTTGATGTCACAGTCTATGAAAAAAACAGCGCCCCCGGAGGGCGGGTTAGCCAGACCATCCGCGACGGCCACCGGTTTGATCTTGGAGCTACCATATTCCTTATGCCAGAAATCTATCGCACTACTTTTGCATCGATGGATATCGACCTGGAAAAGTTCATTGAGTTTATCCCGGTGACTACCCTGTATCAGCTTTATTTTGATGATGGAACCGTTTTGGATTTCACGACTGATCAAAAAAAGATGGAGGCACAGCTTGAATCAATTGAAAAGGGAAGTTACAGGATGATGAAATCTTACCTCGATCAGGGCTATGAATTCCTGCAACTCGGGCTTTCGCGCCTGCTGGGAAGAAATTTTTATAAGCTGTTTGATTTTGTAAATCTGAGTAATGTGGAATTGCTGATAAAACTAAAAGCATATCTCCGTCATCAGACTTTTGTGGAGAGGTTTTTCAGGCATCCGCATTTGCAAATGGCATTTACTTTTCAGAATATCTATGTCGGGCAGAGTCCGTATCAGGCTCCGGCCCTGTTTTCCATGCTCCCTGCAGCCGAATTATTGGAAGGTTCCATGTTTCCAAAAGGCGGGATGCACCAGATTGCATCGAAACTGGTTGATTACGCTAAAGAACTGGGAGTGAAGTTTGTGTGCAATATACCGGCTAAAAAAATTCTTACGGAAGGCAAAAAGGTTGCGGGAATCCTTTTTGAAAATAATTCAACCATCGAAGCTGATATCGTGGTGGCGAATGCCGATCTTCCCTATGTTTACAGCAACCTGCTTCCGGATAAGCGGCCGGCGGCAAGGATTAACAAGCTGAATCACGCCTGCTCTGCGCTGGTTTTTCATTGGGGAATCGATAAGGTCTATCCCGGTCTGGCCCAGCATAATGTATTTCTGTCTGATCAATACAGGGAGTGCCTCGATACCATTTTCCGCGACAAATCTCTTTCAGAGGAATTCTGTTTTTATGTCCACTCCCCTGTGCGAACGGATCCCTCCGCGGCACCGGAAAATCAGGATTCAATATCGGTTGTGATACCGGTAGGGCATATCGATCAAAATAAGAATCAGGATTGGACCCGGATCCGCAATTTGGCCAGGGAGGGTGTTATCCGGCGTCTTGAAAAACTGGGATTTAGCGGTTTTGCTGATCATATCAAGTTTGAAATATGTTATTTACCCGGAACCTGGGAAAGTGCATTCCATGTTTCAAGAGGGGCAACTTTCGGCAGTTTAGGCCATAATATTATGCAGATGGGCTATTTCCGCCCACACAACAGACACAACCGGTATCAGAATTTATATTTCACCGGTGGAAGCACTCATCCTGGAAATGGAATTCCTCTGGTTCTGCTCTCCGCAAAGCTCACCAGCGAGCGTATATTGAAAGAAAACCCCTAACCTCCCCACCTATTTAACTCCTCACCACCTCTTAATATGGACCCCGATCAAAAGTTGTACCTCGATATTTTAAATCGCCTTCCCATCGAGAGAATCACCAAGCATCCCAACATTCTGGTAGCTGCCGGTTTCTGGGATGAGGAACGTTTCCAGGCTGCCCGAACGTGCTATGCTTTTATGCGAAAAATCGATGACTTTATAGATGATTACAAAGCCAATCATCATCGGATTGAGGAAAAAGATCGCAAGAAATTCACCGGGCAGGTGGATAAATGGCTGGGGAATATTCGGGAGAACCACAGGCCCGGCATCTTTCAAAAGGAATTGGTAAAGACTATCCACCAATTCAGAATTCCGATTTGGCCAATTGAGGATTTTGCGCGGTCGATGCTGTATGACATTAACCATGATGGATTTCCTGATCTTCAGTCTTTTATCGACTATTCTGATGGCGCTACGGTGGCTCCGTCTTCCATTTTCGTTCATCTGTGCGGCATCCAAAGGGTCGATGGTCAATGGCAGGATCCGCTTTTCGATGTTAAAAAAGCTTCAGCACCTTGTGCTATATTTAGTTATCTGGTTCATACCATCCGTGATTTTCAAAAGGACCAGCAGAATAACCTGAGCTGTTTTGCAGACGACAGGCTGGCAGCTAACGATCTTACCAGGTCGCTTATGAAACAAATTGCCGGGGGAGCACCGGTAACGGCAGGATTTCGAAACCTGATGGAGGAATATTACGAACTCGCCGATGATTACAGGAAGCAGACTTTGAAGGTTCTGGAGCAGATCAGTCCTCTGGTGGAGCCCAGATATCATCTTAGCCTACTGATTATTTTCAATCTTTACCTGATGGTATTTGAGCGGATTGATACCATAAATGGAAGTTTCACCGCTGCTGAACTTAATCCCACGGCTCAAGAGATCCACGACCGGGTTTTACGGACAATCATGGAGTTCAGGCACTGATAGTTTTCGGTATCAATCGGCGAATAATTAATAAATTAGCGCCTTCAAAATTGATACAAAGTGTCCGGAAAAATTGCGTTAATATTTTTCTTTATTTGCTTCCTGCTGATATCGGCTACATCTGTGGCACAGGTTCCCGGTGATATCCTGGATTTCAATCGTATACCGCAAAAGGCGGTCAGGGAACTGGTTTCACGGGAGAATGTGCGAACGGCAAACGATTTTCAGCATATCGCCACTGCCTGCTACCGCAAAGAGGATTCCCTGAATTATCTCACAGATGTAAAAACCTACGTGGTAAAGGCAGGCATTGGGAATGTATGGGAAAAATACACTAATATCTCGCCGCGAAATGCCTGGACAGGTCAGCTTGTGAAATTTGGTTTTCTCTTTTCCCGACCGAAGAATAAATTTATCTATGCTGAAAATGCCAACGAGCCGATTAGAGTGGGTAATATTATATATGTTAACCTGAGTCTGCTTAAAGGACTTAAAAACATGGGGGTAGCATTTGAAATTACGCGGCTCGATGAGCCTAGTAAAACGATTTGCTTTTGCTATCTGAGGGATGGTGTTTCGCAGGGTTCACAGGAAATAAGTTTTTCTGAGATGTCCAATGGTGATACTATGATCAGTCACGTGACCCATTACAAAAGCCGTTCGGCCTTTCGCGACAGGGAGCTTTACCCCATTTTTCATGCTAAGTTTGTAGGAGAGTTTCATCAGAATGTTCTCCGCCAGATTGTGGCGGGCTCATAATATGGAAGCAGAAATACGAAAATGGCTGGTCAACCATCCGCTTACTGCTGAGAATGATGTAGGTGTTCATGACGTTCCGGTGTCACTGTTTGAGCTTACGGATACTGATGACCGGGTGAAGCAGTTGAACAGGCAGATTAAGTCATTGCCTTTGCAGCAACAGAAATTGCTCCTTTACCTGAGCCGGGATATCGAACCCTCATTGATCATTGAATCGATGGAGTATTCCTCACCAGAACTATTTTGGCTCGATAAGGCTTTGCTGGTTAAGGAAGTAGATCCAACTGCCAGGCAGCATGATGTTTTGCAGGTATTTGCAGCAAACGAATTTCTCCTCAAGGAAATTTATGAGGTGTCTGATAAAATGGACCGTGAGGCGGAAAAATCCAAGAACCGCAAATACCTCCGTTGGTCGCTCATTTCAGTTCCGGTGATTCTTTTACTGCTGTATCTATTGGTTTACCCGGTGGTAATGAAGCCGAATCCGGTAGCTCTTTTTGAAAAATACAAATCAGGATTCGCCCCTAATCTGGCTTCGGTTGATACAACTTCATATACTGGAGGTTCTTATTATGAAGCGGTTACTCTTCTTGAGGAAGGCAACTATTCTAATGCCGCAAAACTTTTTGAGGAGCTTATTACAAGCGACAGTACATACAGGTCCGGTTCACGATGGTTCCTTGCGCTGATAAATCTGCGCAATGGGGATAAATCATCATGCAAGGAGCAACTGAAGGCACTCCAATCCGATGATCCGGCCTTTTACAATAGGGTTGCAGATAAGCTTTTCCGAAAGTTATAGAATCCTTTTTGGCTAATCTGTAAAGTGATATAGGAATAGGATATAGCCAACATATGCCGGTTTTGGATTACCAAAGATTTCCATGGTCACCTTCATTCGGGTTTTGATAATTCCGCGGAGGTTGGTTTGGGCATCCATAAAAACTCTGATCCTCACCTGATCATTCACCTTTACTGGTTGATTGAATTTAAAATCCTCCAATCCATAGTTTACCAGCAACTTAACTTTTCTGACATCGGCGATCTGGTACCACAGGTGGGGTAATACCGATAATGTCAGGTATCCATGGGCGATAGTTGTCCCAAAAGGTGATTCCGTTTTAGCACGTTCGGGATCCACGTGAATCCATTGGTGATCGAGTGTGGCATCAGCGAACTTATCGATTTGTTCCTGGGTGATGGTCATATAATCTGATACACCGATTTCCTGCCCTACCAGGGTTTGAAATTCGGCCAGTCCGTCAATAATACGTGGGGGCATATAATATAGGTATAGGTTTCGCTGGCAAGATAAAAAAATCTCACCACGGAGACACATGCTGACAGACAAAAGACAGAAGACAGGAGACAGAAGACTAGAGACTGAAGACTGTAGACTGAAGACTGGAGACTGGTGACTGGAGACTGAGTACTGCAGACTGCAGACTGTGACGAATGAAAGCTCTATTCACTAAGATCATCAATTTTTGAACGTTCGTCAACCCGAATTCTGCATTGATGAACTGTTGGTCCTATATACCCGTTCATTCATCAAACGAAACAGGAAATAAGGAACCCCACTGTTTTCGGGCCCTTCAGTGCGCTATATCTTTGAGTCATCAAAATGAAAATGAGACCCGGAAACGCAATGAAAAAATTTATCTTAACTACCGCAGCAGCAATCTTGATGATGACTTTCTCGTTCATCAGCGCCAATGCACAGGCTACTGCAACCGGGCACATTTCCGCGGAGGTTGTTGATGGCATTTCCGCTTCCATTTCCTCATCATCCTCAATAAGCACAAACAACAGCATAACACCTGCTACTTTCTCAGTCTCCAGCACACAGGCTGCCACTTTCGCAGTAACTATTCACGAAAACGAAACCACGCTGACCAAAGTTAACGGTAACGATACGCTTACCATGGGAAACTGGACTTCCAATTCGGAACAGAGCGGTAAAGTAAGTTTGGGAGCAAATCTTATTGCAGGCAAGTCAACCGGTGTATTCACTGGTTCATACAAAGTAACATTCGATTATAATTAGTAAAGGTGCGCATCCTGCCTTGAAAATGGGCAGTGATCTTTTGTATAGGGGTTAATTCTCAATTGGTTCAAGAGTGGTATTTGAAGGATACCACTCTTTTTTTTTGACCAAACTCTTGTTTTTGCCTGATAAACAGTTTATATTTATACAACCACACCCTATCAGAAATGCGACTTGAAATATTTGACTTATATATTATCAGCGGTTGCATGCTT
>CAIXHD010000181.1 GCA_903919065.1 uncultured Bacteroidota bacterium | reverse complement strand
TACGCTCGTCAATTACCCTATGTACCTTTTCATCTGCTCAGGGTCCTGGGAGGGTTGGATTACCAGGGTTTCAATGCCACACTCGCCTATAAATTTACCGGCCGTCGTTTTACTTCTGATAATCATGATCCATGGCTTGATCTTAAACCTTATCATCTTGCTGATTTTTCAATAGGATATGCATTTTCAATTAAGAGGGATAAAATTATTCTCACTGGCAATATTGCTAATCTATTAAACGCAGATTATCAAATGATCCGTGCCTATCCTGCTCCGTTAAGATCGTTCTATCTATCTGTAAATTATATATTTAACAACAAAAATATAAAAAATGAGAAGCCTTAGATTTACATTGTTACTGGTTTTTGGAAGTGTAATGCTTGCATCCTGTGGTAAACAAGATCCTGTTATAACAGATACCGGATTTCTACATGGAGCTTTTATAAGTAATGAAGGATCTTACAACAACAGCAACGGTTCCATCAGCTATTTCGATGTTGATTCCTCGAAAATGATAAACCATGTTTTTGAGGCCGTAAATGGCAGGCCATTGGGCGATGTGGTTCAATCATTTGCCGTTGCCGGTGAAAAAGGATTCATTATTGTAACGAATTCTCAAAAAGTTGAAGTAGTTGATCTTAAAACGTTTACATCGCTTGGGTCTATTGATAGCCTGGAATTTCCAAGATCGTTTTTAGCCGTTGATTCAAAAAAAGGATATCTCACCGATGGCAATACTAACGGACATGTATATGTGGTTGATTTGGAAACGCTTAAGATTACTGATACGATTCCCTGCGGATCGGGTTCTGGAAAAATGGTGCAATATAAGAATAGGGTAATAGTTGCTAATGCAGGCGGGTGGGGTAACGACAGCACACTATCCATCATTGATTCAGGAATCGACAAGGTCATCCATACCTGGACGGTCGGCATGAATCCGACTGATCTTTTGCTCGACAAAAATGATAATCTATGGGTCCTGTGTATAGGAAAAGTGGTCTGGAATCCAGATTGGACCATAGGGACTGAAACCCCTTCAACTCTGGTCGCTTTGGATCCACAATCCGGCAGTGTTCTGGAATCTCAGAATATCGGAGCGGTGGGCGATTTTTACTGGCCGCTGCGTTTCGGCACGAATAAAAACAAGGACCGGATTTTTTATCTCGAATCCGGAGGCATATACTCACGTTCCATAACCAACGGCAGCGAAGCCGGCGATCCTTTCATCCGGGGCAACTTTTATGGTTTTGGTAATGATCCTTCGACAGATCAGATATACGCCCTTTTTGCGCCATCATTTACCACCTCCGGATGGATGTTTCGTTATCTGCCTGACGGAGTTAAACTTGATTCTTTAGAGGTTGGAATCGGACCCAGTCAGATTGTTTTCAATTAAGCAGAGACACATATGTTCGAAGTAGAGACGCATATATGCGTCTCTACAGGCATTTTACATCCTGAAGACCGCCGACTAGTTTTAAATTTATAATTTTGGCGTCATTCATCTACCAGGATCTCATGAAAAAGCCGCTTTTGGTAATTCTTTTATTTGTCTTTCCGGTTATCCTTTCAGCTCAGATCGAAGCTCCCGGAGCCCCCAGGAGCCTCGGGCTGAGGCTCAAATCGATTCCGGAAAGCATAACATTTCCCGGCTTATCCAAAGTTGAAGCTGCAAAATACATTTCCACCATTTCACCGGCATTAAAGCCGATGATATTTGCCTATCCCTTTAATACCGATTTATCTGCCGATCGCGATGGTACTTGGGAAACACTAAAGGACGGTTCAAGTATCTGGCGGTTGACTGTTTGTTCTCCTGATGCCTTATCTTTAAACCTGATATTCAGTCGGTTCAGTTTGCCTCCCGGGGCTTCTGTATATTTGTATACTCCCGATTATCGAATTATTCACGGAGCCTTTATCTCGGATAGCCAGTCATCTTCAGGTGAGCTTGCAACAGCTCCACTTCAGGGCGATAGGATAACCGTTGAACTAAACCTGCCTGCCAATCCGGAGTTTAAACCGGAACTTGAGATTTCGCAAGTTTCTCACGACTTTAAAGGGTTTTTTGAATTATCGGCGATTGAAAAATCTGGCAGTTGCAACGTTGATATCAATTGTTCGGCGGGTGCTGCCTGGCAAACTGAAAAAAGGGCGGTAGTGAAATTTATTCGCGGAGGAGTATGGCTTTGCTCCGGTGCACTGATTAACAACACGAGAAATGACGGCAAGGCCTTACTGCTGACTGCCAATCATACCATCGGAAATGAAAATCATGCTATAAATTCGGTGTTCTTCTTTAAGTATGAACGCCCAACTTGTGGCAGTGGCACTGGTACCTACCTCTCTCTGTCAGGCTCTAAGCTTCTTGCAACCACTGATAAGGTTGATTTCAGCCTGGTAGAACTAAGTACCCCTCCCCCTAAGAATTACGAACCTTACTATGCCGGCTGGGACAGGAAGATATATTCCTATCTGGATACGGTATCGTGCATACATCATCCGAACGGTGATGTTAAAAAGATTTCAAAATCGTTTCACAGAGTTCTTACTGCAGATTTCGGCGGTGGATACGATACCAATACTCACTGGAAGATAAGTGCATGGAACATAGGTACAACAGAGCCGGGTTCATCCGGATCTCCGCTGTTTAACACCGACCACAGGATCGTTGGTGATCTCACTGGAGGAGATGCAAATTGCGATTCCAATTTCAATGATTATTTCCAAAAGCTTTCGGTAAGCTGGGATAAATATCCTGATTCTTCCGATCAGCTTAAACACTGGCTGGATCCTGATGAAACAGGAGCTTTAGTTGTAAATGGTTATGATCCATATGCCGGAGGTAAACCATTGGCTAATTTTACCATCAGACCTGATAATATTCTGGTTGGCCGTAAAGTATATTTCAATGATCTTTCCACTGGTTTACCAAACACGTGGAAGTGGTCTTTTGACAATGGTACTCCCTCTGTTTCCAGTCTTCAGATACCTGGCGCGGTCAAATTCAATATTCCAGGAACCTATCACGTAACTCTCACTATAACCAACAACCTCGGAACAGACTCTCTGAAGCAAACTATTATAGTTTCAGAGAACCCGGTGAACATTATCAGCGAAAACAGAATTGTAGAAGGCCGTCAGGTCACACTTACCGATCAAAGCAGCGGAACTCCAACCTCGCTTTCCTGGTCGGTAACCGGACCAACGTCAGCTGTTTATTCTGGTAATAATTTTGAGTTGAGCTTCCTGAATCAGGGAGATTATTCCGTGAAAGAAGTGATTCAATATCCTGACTTGACCGACACTCTCATTCATTACAATCAAATCCGGGTGATACCGGATGTTATTGCTTTCCGGTCTTATACATTCAACAATGTTGCCGGTGACGAACATACCGGTTATTTAAAGATGGGCCAGCAGGGTTATATCCCTGGATCTAACAGTCAGGGTATTACAGCGTATGCTCAGGAGTTTCGTAATTCCTCTGATTCCGTATTTATTATTCAGGGAATCACAGTTTCACTTGCCCTTCGATCGAATTGGACAAAGAATTACTATTTGCCCATCGTCTTTTGGAATTCAAAAAAACAGCAGGCATACAAAGATTCTATCCTCATCAATAATTTCCAGGCAAAAAGTCGGTTTACCAAGTGGCTCCGCAGTCCGGTGAATTTCGATACTCTCATGTATGTTGGTTTTGAAGTAAGACCATGGGATCAGGGAACTTTTGTGTCGAAAATGGCAACGGACCGTGGTACGGATGGTAAAAGCAACGCATTCATTGTCAATGGTAATCAATGGCAGGGTATAACCGATTATGCCGGAGTTCATACCTCTCTTGATCTGGCACTGGAAACATCAGTCTATTTTGATGCCTTTAAGGAAGAGATAAAAATTCTGCCCAATTATAATTCAGGAACATTTACTCTTGACCTTGGAAGTCTGGTTTTTAAGACAGTAGATATTTCGGTTTACAATGTGAAAGGGCAAAAAGTCCTTGCAGATGTGACAAAAATGAGCAATCAGGTAAGTTTCCAGATTATTCCGCCGGTAGCAGGAGTTTATGTCGTCCGGTTGCTCATCGATAAATATCAATTTGCTGTCAAGGTCATGATCCTCCGCTAACAGCTAGCTTATTTGTGATCCGCAATATACCTGGTGAGGAAGGGCTTTGCCTGATCATACGAAATACTCTTCGCGATAATATGTCTTCCGGCATCCAGTATGTACATGGTTGGGGTGGAAAACGCCTGGTATTTCTCTATGATATCCCGGATATTCACCGGACTGTATAGATTAATCCAGTTTAAATTATGATCAGCTATGAACTGATTCCATTCCACTTTATCCGTCCGGGTATTTATTGCCAGAATTTCAACGCCCATCTGCTTAAGATCAGCGTATTGAGCAATGAATTTTGGAGTTGACTCCTTACAGAAACTGCAATCCGGACTCCAGAAGTAGAGTATCAGGAATTTCGACTTAATATTCTTAAAATCAATTGGCTGATCACCAGGGGTCATCAATCCCTCCATGGCCGGGGCTACTTTTCCAATCAAAACTGGCTTGAGTTCATTTACCCTCGTCCCGATTCCACGAAGATTGGCTGAATCAATCCAGGGAGTCTGACCAGCGAGGTAGTATTTTTCTGCTATATGAACATAAACAGCATCGGTACCCATGATCTCCGGTAGAGAGTATAAATTAAAGAGAAACTGAACAACATATTGATACATATTCTTACCACTTCTCGATTTTTCTATGATTCGATCGGCTTCCTTAGCAATGCTGTCTGCTATGGGTGGAACAATCTGTTTGAAATATTGGTCAAGTTTTGTGTCAATCACCGGGGTATTCAGAAGCCTTTCATCATTAAAGTCAACACCGTCGAAAAAATGATCTTTCAGGTACTGATATTGCCTTGCCCGGTTTTCCTTTTCACCTTGGTTGCCCAATGTTTCCGGTATGCTCAAAGGTTTCAGCCCGGTCAGGAATTTCCCGGCCAAGGTTCCTTTCAAATCCTTGATTGCTGAATCCCATAAATTTACGTTGGAGGTCTGAATTTGTTTTAGCTCCTGGTTCAATAATTGAGTGCTGTCCTGTGAAAGATTGCCTTGCTTTAGCCTGGTCTGAATGAAAGTTACACGGATTCTGTTGATTGCATACTTCTGCTGCCACTCAAGAAACCGGGTGTTTTCAGTACTTCCGGTAAAATGCAGACTGTCAGTTAAGGCTGAGATCCGGGTTGAAATAGTAAAACTTTGATTTTTATCAACAAAAAACTCGACAAACTTCTTCTCCGGGAAAACCAATTGGTACATGCCTCCCGGCAACTGACCAGCTCCCTCAAATACTGCAAAGCCTTTTTCATCCGTTTTAACAGTATCGTCAGTATAAAACTTCATTCCGAGTCGGTGAGAAAGAATAACATCTTTGCCAGGAAGGTCAGGGACAGAAACAGACAGGCTGTGACCCTGGCCAAGTAGGCCACTCGTGCAAAAGCTGATGATGCTGATAAAAATGAATGAATATCGAATCGCCTTCATGCTAATTTTTCCCGCAAAGATAAATAGACAATAATTACATTTGACAAAACGATTTGTTTATGCTGTCTGTTTTGATCCCCTTAAGAAATTGGAATCCCGTCAGCCTGGTTGAGGCACTTGCCAGTCAATTAATTCAGTCAGGCAAGCCTTTTGAGATTTTAATCAGCGATGACAGCAATCCAAAAGATTCTTCGGAGATTATTACAGGATTAGGCAAAATACGGGGAGTAAAATGTTTTTCGAGGGATAAACCTTTGGGACGCAGCGCTAACAGGAACTTTCTGGCTTCTGAAGCCAGGTATGAATACCTTCTGTTTATTGATGGTGATGCAGGTTGTGAAAATGACCATTTCATTGAAAAATATCTCAGCCGGATAAGTCGGAATACCGTAATATGCGGTGGCACGCTGTATAATCAGCTCCCACCGGAGAATCCTGATTATATTTTGAGATGGAAGTATGGCAGGGAGAGGGAACAAACCAGTGCAGACAAAAGACAGGAATTGTCATGGAAATCATTTTCAACCTTTAATTTTCTTATTCCTGCTGATGTTTTCAATAGAATCCGCTTTGATGAATCCATTAAGGGTTACGGGCACGAAGACACTTTATTCGGTATACGGCTTCATGAGGCCGGGATTAAAATTGTTCATCTGAATAATGGACTGATACACCTGGGACTTGAACCTTGCACAGGTTACCTTGAAAAAATAAGGGAATCTGGGGCAAATCTTCACATGTTGGCTGCAAAAAACATGCTGCCTGCTGAATATTCCGACGGGATCAGTTTGTTGAAATCCTGGAGAAGGCTTAAAAAGTTTAGATTAACCGGACTAGTCGCTACCTGGTTTAAATATCGACGGAAAAGTATTGAAAAGAGGCTATGCGGACCTGATCCATCACTATTACTCCTTGATTTATACAAGCTTGGCTCGATAAGCTCAATTGACTGATCTTTATTATCTTTGCGGCTCTTAAATTGAATTGATGGAGCGCATAGAAAATCGTATTGCCCGTTTAACTGTCCTGGCAATCCGGGAGTTGTATCAGAGCGAAGAGAACCCGGAAAACATCCAGGTACAAAGCACCCGAAAAGACCAAAAAGGTGACTATACGGTGGTAACCTTTCCATTGACCCGTATTTCCAGGAAAAAGCCGGAAGAAACCGGAGCTGAGATTGGAGAATATCTTAAAATCCATTTACCTGAAATCGCAGATTTCGAAGTAGTTAAAGGTTTTCTAAATCTGATTCTATCCGATAAATTCTGGATTGATTTCTTTTCTACAATAGCAAATGATCAGGAATACGGTCACCAACCCGTTACCGCGGATTCGCCGGTTGTTGTGGTGGAATATTCATCGCCGAATACGAATAAACCGCTTCATCTGGGTCATATCCGTAATAACCTTCTTGGGTATGCCGTTTCAAAGATTATTTCGGCATCAGGAAATCAGGTAAAAATGGTGAACCTGGTTAACGACAGAGGTATACATATTTGTAAGTCGATGTTGGCCTGGCAAAAATGGGGTAACGGAATTAATCCTGAAGCATCAGGGATGAAGGGAGATAAGCTGGTAGGCGAGTTTTATATTCGTTTTGATAAAGAGTATAAAATTGAAATTCAGGATCTGATATCTAAAGGATTGACCGAAGAAAAGGCTAAAGCAGAAGCCCCGATAATAAAGGAAGCCCAGGATATGCTCCTTCGATGGGAGAATAATGATCCGGAGACTATCGATCTCTGGACAAGAATGAATAACTGGGTTTATGCGGGATTCGAGAAAACATACCATCAACTGGGAGTCTCTTTTGATAAATTCTATCACGAATCCCAAACCTATAAGCTTGGTAAGAATTTGGTAACCGAAGGTCTCGATTCAGGTGTGTTGTTCCGAAAGGATGATGGATCAGTCTGGGCCGATCTTACTGCTGACGGACTCGATCAAAAGCTTTTGCTGAGGTCAGATGGTACCAGTGTTTATATGACACAGGATCTTGGTACAGCTCACCAGCGGTATGAGGAATTCGAGTTCGACAGACATATATATGTTGTTGGAAATGAGCAAGATTATCATTTCAAAGTATTGAAGCTGGTTCTTAAGAAACTTGGATTTTCATGGGCTGACAAGCTATATCACCTGTCCTATGGAATGGTTGAGCTTCCCCATGGGCGTATGAAGTCGCGTGAAGGAACAGTGGTCGATGCTGATGATCTGATTCAGGAAATGATTGATACGGCCGGAAAGGTTTCCTCTGAGTTGGGCAAGCTGGAAGGCTTTCCACCAGAGGAAAAGAGTACCGTTAATTACAGGATCGCTTTAGGTGCGCTGAAATACTATATTCTGAAAGTAGATCCTCAGAAAACAATGATGTTTAATCCGGAGGAATCCATTGATTTTAATGGGAATACAGGACCGTTTATACAATATACCTGCGTACGCATAAGATCAGTGGAGCGTAAGGCTGCCGAAAATGGGTTGATACAGGAAAGTGACGGAATCTCTGTTCAGGAACTTGATCCCCGGGAGAACGCTCTTTTAAAAAGGATTTATCAGTATCCTGATATTCTTGAAGAGGCAGGACGTTCGCTTTCCCCGGCGCTTCTGGCTAATTATTTTTATGAATTGGTTAAAGAATACAATCACTTTTATCAGTTTTGCCAGATTATTAAGGAACCCGACTCCGCAAAGCGGGATTTCAGGCTGGCATTGTCGAGGTTTATAGCTAACCATATTGAGGATGGAATGGGACTCTTGGGTATTGATATTCCGGATAGGATGTAAAAAAATCATATTAAATTATGTTTGAGAATCTTAGCGAAAGATTAGAACGGTCCTTGAAATTATTAAAGGGCCAGGGTAGGATTACCGAAATAAATGTGGCGGAAACTCTTAAAGAGGTCCGCAGAGCCTTGCTCGATGCTGATGTGAATTTCAAGATCGCAAAGGATTTTACTACCACGGTTAAGGAAAAAGCACTGGGGCAGAACGTTCTGTCTGCAGTCAAGCCATCTGAAATGATGGTGAAAATAGTTCATGATGAGCTTGTTGAGTTGATGGGTGGGCAAAAGACCGACCTGAACCTTAAAGGAAATCCGACGGTTATCCTTATGGCCGGTTTACAGGGTTCTGGTAAAACTACCTTCAGTGGCAAGCTGGGTAACTTTTTAAAGACCAAACGTGGAAGACAACCCTTGCTGGTGGCTTGCGACGTATACCGTCCAGCTGCTATCGAGCAGTTGAAGATCATAGGTGAGCAAGCTGGAATTCAGGTTTATACCGAAGATGGAGTCCTTGAACCTGTATCAATTGCCAAAAATGCAGTAAAACATGCCCGCCTTCACGGATTTGACCTGGTTATCATTGATACGGCTGGCCGTTTGGCCGTTGATGAACTGATGATGAAGGAAATCGCAGCCATCAAAGCTGCTGTTGATCCGGAGGAGATCCTTTTTGTTGTGGACTCCATGACCGGACAGGATGCCGTCAATACCGCAAAGGAATTCAATGACAGATTGAATTTTGACGGTGTTGTCCTTACCAAGCTCGATGGTGATACACGCGGTGGTGCTGCCCTTTCAATCCGCACAGTAGTCAATAAGCCAATCAAGTTTGTGGGAACCGGCGAAAAACTTGATGCTCTCGACATTTTCTATCCTGAACGTATGGCCGACAGGATCCTCGGGATGGGGGATATCGTGACTCTTGTTGAAAAGGCTCAGGAGCAGTTTGACTCGGAAGAGGCAATTAAAATGCAGCGCAAACTGGCTAAGGATCAGTTTAATTTTGATGATTTTCTCAAGCAGATCCAGCAGGTAAAGAAGATGGGTAATATCAAGGAGCTCGCCAGCATGATCCCGGGAATGGGTAAGGCTATCAAGGACCTGGATATGGACGACAATTCATTTAAAAGCATTGAGGCGATAATCCATTCAATGACTGCGGAAGAACGTCAGAATCCTGTTATTTTAAACGGCAGCAGAAGAAAAAGGGTTGCTTTAGGCAGCGGAACTACCGTGCAGGAGGTAAATCAACTACTGAAGCAGTTTGATGAAACCCGTAAAATGATGAAAATGGTAGCCACCGGGAAAAACCTGGGCAGAATGGCTGGAAATGGACCTTTGGCAAGAAGATAAGCAGACAATCATGACAATAATTGACGGCAAAAAGGTTTCTGCCGAACTCAAGTCGGCAATTCGGGACGAGGTAATAAGAAGAAATTCTTTGGGACTGAAGCAGCCTCATTTAGCGGCTATACTTGTAGGTAACGATGGTGGCAGTGAGACTTATGTGGCAGCCAAGGTGAAGGATTGTGAAGAGGTTGGATATATTTCAACGCTGATTCGTTTTCCGGATACCATTCAAGAGACAGAACTCCTGGCTGCTGTTGATCAGCTAAATATGGATCCGTCAGTTGATGGGTTTATTGTGCAGTTGCCGTTGCCCCGGCATATCAATGAGAACAATATAATCGAAGCCATTGATCCGTCGAAGGATGTTGATGGATTTCATCCTGTCAATATTGGGAAAATGGCTCTAGGGTTGTCATCCTACCTTCCTGCCACGCCCTCCGGAATACTTCAGCTGATTGAATATTATAAGATTGAAACTTCAGGCCGTCACTGTGTGATCATCGGAAGGAGCAATATTGTAGGTACCCCTTTAGCCATCCTGCTTTCGAGAAAATCCTCGCCCGGCAATTGCACTGTTACCTTATGCCACAGCCAAACGAAGGGTTTGAAAGAGATCTGCCTTCAGGCTGATATACTTATTGCTGCTTTAGGAAAACCCGCATTTCTGACTGGTGACATGGTTAAACAGGGTGCAGTAATTATTGATGTGGGAACCACCAGAGTTCCTTCAGCTACCACTAAATCAGGTTTCCGTTTATCCGGTGATGTGAATTTTGATGAAGCAGCCCCTAAATGCTCCTTCATCACACCTGTTCCAGGTGGAGTGGGGCCTATGACACGTATCGTTTTACTGCAGAATACGCTTAAAGCTGCTGGTGATAAGAAGCAATAAATTCATAAAGATTTGTGCGATACTCAGCATGGTGGCTATGCCTGTTGTTGGACAGGTGAAAGTTGCTGATAGTATACGTATCTCCCTGGAAGAAGTCGATATAACTGCGGCCCGAATCCCTGAAAAGACAAGGCAATCAGCCCGGATCAACAGAATCATTACACGAAAAGAAATTGAACTTTCCCCTGCCCGGGATCTTGCCGGAATTCTTGAATCCATACCTGATATTGATGTCAGGCAGCGCGGCCCAGGAGGGGTTCAGGCCGACATAAGTTTTCGGGGTGGTACCTTTGATCAGACCGCCATCCTGATAAATGGCGTTAATTTCACTGATCCTCAGACCGGCCATTTCCAATTGGATATTCCCATCCCTTTATCTCTGATTCAACGTATTGAGGTGCTGTCTGGCTCCGATGTAAAATCACTTGGATCAAATGCTTTTGCAGGAGCAATCAACATAGTTACCGGAGTGCCTGAAAAGAAAAGAGTCCATGCTTTACTGATTGGTGGACAACATGGGTTGCTGGAGGCAGGGATTGACGCGGCCAACCGTTCAGGCAGATGGTATCAGGTATCGGGTGTCGGGTATCAGGTATCGGATGGATATCGGGAGAACACAGATTTTAAAAATCTTACTGGTTGTTTTCAAATTGGATACAACCATAAGCGACTCGATATATCTATTCTGGCAGCTGGTTTGAAAAAGGCTTTTGGAGCAAATAGTTTTTATTCGATAAAGTATCCGAATCAGTTTGAGCAGACGGGATCGGGTTTTACAACACTCCAGGCTTATCTTCAGGGTAAGGTGAATTTTCGTCAATCTGTTTATTACAAACTGCATACCGACGAGTTTGCCCTATTCAGATCGAACCCTCCGTCGTGGTATATTGCTCCAAATTACCATTTTACACAAGTAGCTGGAAGTAAGACGGATGCCTGGTTTAGTAGCAGCCTTGGGAAAACTGCCTTTGGTATAGAATACAGGCGTGAATCAATCTGGAGTACTGTGTTGGGAAATCTTTCAGAAAACACAAAGAGGATAAGTGGCGTTGACCTCGTTGAATATAACCATTTTGGTGTAAGGGATCATTTTAGCTTGTCTGCCGAACATCAATTGATAACCGGAAAAGTTAAATGGAATGGCGGAGTGGTATTGCATGATGTTCGGGCTGCGAAAAATTACTTCCAGGTATATCCGGGTCTTGACATAAGCTATACTGCTTCATCCACCTGGCGATCCTTTTTTTCCTTTAACAGGGCTTTCCGATTGCCAACATTTACGGAATTGTACTATAAATCTCCAACTAATCAGGGAAATGCGCAATTATTACCGGAAACGGCCTGGAATGCCGAAACAGGAGCTGAGTACCATTCAGGAGGATTTTCCGGGAAATTGCTTGGCTTTTATCGGTTTGCCACACAATCTATCGATTGGGTGAGGGCAGTTGATGAAACTATCTGGCATGCTGAGAATCTTGGCAGGATACGTACCTGGGGAATTGAGACCGGGCTGACCTGGTCACCGGTTAAAACTTTCGGCATCGCAAAAAGCATTGAACATTTTGACTTTGGATATCGATACTATTTTCAGCATCATCAGGTTGAAAACTGGTTTTCGCAATATGTGCTCGATTACCTGAAATGGAAAATGACTGCCGGGCTATCCGTTAAAATAGGTGAACCATTCCACCTTTCAGCCAGCCTGGTATGGCAGGAGAGGAATGGAACCTATACTTCCTTTGATCAGCTTCAGAACATGATTGAAGTTGATTACAAGCCATTTACAATCGTTGACATCAAACTTTCCTATAAGTTGAAATGGATAACATTTATTGCTGAGTGCAGTAATCTACTGAATCAGGCTTACTTCGACCTCGGGGGAGTTCCTCAGCCGGGAACATGGTTAAAAGCAGGTTTTGAACTGAATCTGGAAGGAAGGAATTAATTACTTTTAGTGCAAATCATTTAGTGATGAAGCCAGAAGCTTTAACAAAGATTGCACTTTTTACATTGAGTCTGATTCTTATTAATTCATGCGGAGCCCCTTCGCATGAAGGAATGGGACCAATAGGAAAGCAGGGTATGGTTGTTTCCGCCCATCCTGAAGCCACAAACATAGGGTTATCGATTCTCCGGAAGGGGGGCAATGCTATTGATGCTGCAGTAGCAGTCCAGTTTGCGCTGGCTGTTTGCTATCCGGCTGCGGGTAATATTGCCGGGGGAGGGTTCTTTGTTATCCGAACCTCCGCTCAAAAAGTCTACACACTGGATTTCAGGGAAAAAGCGCCTTTGGCAGCATCGAAAAATATGTATATAGGGCCAGATGGTGAAGTAGTTAAAGGGTTAAGTACACAGACAATTCTGGCATCAGGCGTACCTGGTACGGTTGATGGAATGGTTAAATCCCATGAAAAGCTGGGTTCCCTCACCTGGAGTGCTGTTATTCAACCAGCCATTGACCTTGCCAGAAAAGGTTTTTCAATTACCCGGAGACAGGCAAATGACCTGAATTCGATCAAAAAGTCACTTATTGAAAGAAACACATGGAAACCTGTGTTTATAAAAGATTCCATCTGGAAAGAAGGAGATCTTCTTGTACAAACAGAACTTGCATTAACTCTTGAACGGATTCGCGATTCAAAAAGGGAAGGGTTTTATTCTGGTCCAACAGCCGATTACATTGTACAGCAAATGCTTGAATCAGGAGGACTGATTACCCATCAGGATCTTCAGGATTACCAGTCTGTTTGGAGGGAGCCAATAACAGGCAATTATCGCAACTATACATTTTATTCCATGGCCCCCCCTTCGAGCGGGGGAGTTGCTCTAAAACAGCTCCTCGGGATTATATCGAAATTCGACTTGAAATCTGCCGGTCACAATACTGTTAAATCCATACACCTGATGGCTGAGGCTGAAAAGAGGGTATATGCTGATCGTGCTGAATATCTGGGTGATCCGGATTTTGTAGCCGTGCCGGTTAATGAACTGACTGACGAGAAATACCTGTCTAAACGAGCTGATGAAATCAAAGCTGATAAGGCAACGCCATCCGATTCCATTAAGGCTGGAGTATTGGGAAAGGCCGAAAGTATGGAAACAACTCATTTTTCCATAGCCGACCGTTGGGGAAATGCGGTTTCAGCAACCACCACATTGAATGGTGGTTATGGGAACCAAATCGTGGTAAAGGGTGGGGGATTCTTCCTGAATAATGAGATGGATGATTTCAGCTCCAAACCCGGCTCTCCAAATATTTACGGCCTGATCGGGAATTATGCGAATGCCATCGAACCAGGAAAACGAATGCTGAGTTGCATGACACCTACCCTGATAACAAAAAATGACAAACTGTATATGGTGGTTGGAAGTCCCGGAGGATCAACCATTATTACCTCCGTCTTTCAGACAATTCTTAATGTTATTGACTATGGAATGAGCATGCAGCAGGCAGTGAGTGCCAAGCGGTATCATCATCAATGGCTTCCTGACCTGATCCAATATGAGCCTACAGCTATTGATACCGTTTCAGTGTCAGGTTTACTGGCGATGGGTCATCACCTTAAGAAAATAGGCAATATTGGTCGCGTGGATGCTATTCTGATTTGGCCTGACGGCACGATGGAAGGTGGCGCTGATCCGCGAGGGGATGATGCTGCAAAAGGCTTTTAACCAGGAGGATAGTATCGTGAATTTCCAAAGACTGCTTGCAAAAATATTTTTATTGATCACTAGGTGGAAGCTTGAAGGAAAGGTTCCGGAGCTAAGCAAATGTGTCATAATAGGAGCTCCGCATACCAGCAACTGGGATTTCTTTTTCGGGATGCTTTTTAAGCTTTATTACGGATTAAATATTCAGTTTCTGATGAAAAAGGAGCTTTTCAGGTTTCCTTTCAGATGGGTTTTTAATTGGATTGGGGGGATTCCTGTTGATCGGAGGAAGCATGGCAATCTCGTGGATCACCTTGGGGAAAAAATGAAAAACTCAGAAGACTTTTACCTGGCAATCGCCCCCGAAGGTTCGAGAAAAGAAGTAATGGTTTGGAAAAGGGGGTTTTATCACATTGCCAAGAAAGCCGGAGTGCCTATAGTGCTTGGATACATGGATTACCGCAGAAAGGTTGTTGGTATAGGACCTGTTTTCTATCCCGGAGATGACATTGAAAAGGACATGAGGGAAATCGCTGTTTTCTATTCAACTATACAAGCCAAGTTTCCTGCCAATTTTTACCTGCCTGTTGACCGGCATGATCGTCATGACAGGTATGATCGTCATGATCGCCGGGTGGAGCGTCGGCAGGAACGTCGCCGGGAACGCCTTAGCGGGCGTAAGCATGGCCGTCGCGCCAAGCGAAGTTAATGGGCTTTCAGAGCATCAAACAGCACTTCAACCGGGTGCAGG
The DNA here is from genome assembly GCA_903919065.1 of uncultured Bacteroidota bacterium. Classification (GTDB taxonomy): domain Bacteria; phylum Bacteroidota; class Bacteroidia; order Bacteroidales; family UBA12481; genus UBA12481. Next base: position 2,945 of record CAIXHD010000181.1, on the reverse strand, counting down.
GCTTTTTTGCCTGTACCATCGAAAATCTGATGCCGGCATGACATTCCGGAGGCACAAATCAAAACATTATCTGCCGCTTCCCTGACCTTTGGAAACAGTACCAGCTCACCCACTTTCATGGAAAGTTCAAAATGTTCTTTCTCAAAACCAAAAGATCCTGCCATTCCGCAGCAGCCGGACGGAATCTCTGTGCATGCGAAGTTTTCAGGAAAATTGAGAACATAAAGCGTTGAAGAGGTTGATGCCACAGCTTTTTGCTGGCAATGGCCATGCAATAGGATTTCTTTCTTCTCCGTCGTAAAATCAACGGAACTTATTCGTCCGGCTCTCATCTCCCGCTCCAGAAATTCGTCTATGATCATAGAATATTTTCCAACCTCGAGTGCCTTTGATTTCAAATCGTCACCTACCAGATCCGGAAACTCATCACGGAATCCTAGGATGGCAGAAGGCTCAATACCGATCAACGGATGTTCTTCACTGATAAGATTATGGTACAAACCCACATTTTCCCGGGCAACGGACCTGGCTTTTCGCAGCAGTCCTTTTGAAATAAAAGTCCTTCCGCTGATGGTTTGTCCTGCAATTTTAACCTGATAACCCAACACGGTCAACAGTTTTATCGTCTTAATGCCGATTATTGATTCCTGATATGCAGTAAATTCATCAGTAAAAAGGTAAACGTAACCTTTAGAAGAGCTTGTTGAAGGATTGATAGTTAGCAAGTTGCGGCTAACCCAATGACTCAGGGACTTCTCTGCAAGGGCGGGAATTGATCTGGCAGTGTTGAACCCTGCAATACGTTTAAATGTATTTGCAAGAAAATCAATCCTCATTAATTGGTTAATAATTGTCGAGAATGGTTGAGTCAGACGATAAATAGAGGGCATATAAGCGATAAACCGGGTGCGGAATGATAATCCATGAGCATCATGCCAATGTTGCAGAAATTCGGCCTTTAATTTAGCCATATCCACATTCGAAGGGCATTCTGACTTACACGCTTTGCAGGAAAGACATAAATCGAGTATCTCGAAAATCTCCGGATGGTCAAAAGGATTCTTCCTGTCAGGCTTAATCAAAAACTCTCGCAGGATATTTGCCCTGGCTCTTGTAGTATTTCTTTCATCGAGTGTTGCCTGATAGGAAGGACACATGGATCCTTTGGCCTGCGGCGACTTACGGCAATCTCCGCTTCCATTGCATTTTTCGGCTGCTCTGACTATTCCAAGGGTACCGGAAAAATCCTGTATGGTTGCAATATCCGGAGTAGGAACTCCGGGCTCATTGCGCAGGAACTCATCCATTGGTGGAGCTGCAGTGATTTTCCCGGGATTAAAAAGGTTTTCAGGATCAAATACACTTTTTACCCGCTTAATTAACTGATAGTTATGCTCCCCAAGAAAGACTGGTATCCAGGAGGCTCTAAGTCTTCCGTCGCCATGCTCACCACTGAGTGACCCACGATATTTTTTGACAATAGGAATAGCAGCTGCTGCAATAGCTTTAAAACGGACAACATCTGCCGGATCCTTAAGGTTCAGCAAGGGACGTAAATGCAATTCCCCAGTTCCGGCATGGGCGTGAAAAACACAGGTCATTCCATGGCTGGCAAATAGTTCCTCCATCTCAGCAATGTATTCCCCCTGCCGGGCCACAGGTACTGCAATGTCTTCAATAACAGTCACCGAACGCTGGTCACCCGGAATATTAGCCAGGGAACCCAGACCTGCTTTTCGTAGCTCCCATACTTTCTTGATATCCGGCCCGTAAACTACAGGCCAGGCATACCCAAGGCCGCGGGATTTCAGATCTTCCACGGTCTCAGAGATCTTTAAATCAAGAGCCTCCTTCGTATGTTCGTCAAATTCAATAATCAGGATGGTGCGTGGCTCGCCAACCAGGAAAAACCGGTTGGGTTGCTGGGTATGATTGGTTTTTGTGCAATCCAGTACTACACTGTCCATCAGCTCAACTGCGGTTGGCCCATGTTTCAGGGCTACCAGATTTGCTTCCATGGAATCGCCAAGAGTAGGGAAGTGTGCGCATATTAGTGCCTGATGAGCCGGGGGCAGATCAACCAGATTTAGCTTGATGGCAGTAAAAAAGGTAAGAGTGCCTTCTGATCCTGCCAAAAGTTTGCACATGTTAAAGGGTTGGCCGCCAGGTAAAAAGGGCTCATTATCGAGAAGCTGATCCAGTGCATAACCGGTATTCCTTCGGGGCACACTGGGATCTGGATATCCTATCCTGATATTATCTCTGTTGACAGGATCCCCGATGATCTGAAAAATCTCCTGATAGATTTTGTTCTCAAGACTTTCTCCCTTGCATTTTTCTTCAAAAGCGTCCTTGTCGAGGTTTGAAAATTCAGCTTTTGTACCATCACTGAGAACAGTTTTAACAGCAAGTATATGATCCCTTGTGCTGCCATACACAAGAGAATGCAGCCCGCAGGCATTATTTCCCATCATACCACCGATCATGCAACGGTTGGCAGTACTCGTCTCCGGTCCGAAAAAGAGTCCGTGTTTTTTAAGCTCTGTATTTAGTTCATCCAATACGACCCCAGGTTCAACCCATGCAAAACGCTCTTTTTCATTGATTTCCAGAATCTGGTTCATGTACCTTGTCACATCGGTCACAATACCCGGTCCCACAACCTGACCGGCCAGCGAAGTACCGGCAGTACGAGGAATTAACGAAAGCTTGTGTTTTCGGGCAAAATGGACCAGTTTAATGACATCATCCGGGTTTTTTGGATACGCAACAGCAACAGGTATTTCCCGGTAAATGGAAGCATCAGTGGCGTAAATGGTTCTGGTAAGAATATCACAATGCAGATCTCCATCAAGAGAAACGGCAAGGTCGAGAAATTTCTTTTCCATCAGGGACTGCTGAGTTAGTTGATGCGTCTGGTAAAAATAGGAACATCCGGAAGAATC
>CAIXHD010000180.1 GCA_903919065.1 uncultured Bacteroidota bacterium | reverse complement strand
GAGGGCATTCCGGTTCTGGGCGGAGCCGGGGTGATCAGGGTTCCATTGGGACTTTTCATGGGTTTTGAAATCTGATGAGGAGGTGCAAAAGCTATCCCTGTAGCAAAAATATTGGAATAGGCCGGACTTTGATAAGTTGAGGGCCAATCCTCGACGGACCAATCCTCAAAAGCCTTACCGGAATAATCAGCATCTACTCTCATAAATCCACTTGCGACAAAAAGTTTGAGTGTAATATCTTCTCCGGATTTACTGAATGCTTTTATTCCGGCTCCTGCAAAGGCCGGTATGAGCATAGCAAAATCGAATTCAACCGTTTTCATATCACCATCGAGGGTTTCGTAATGAGCAATTCCCTCTTCGACTTTCATAACACCCGCCCTTTTAATCCAGTTAATGCCATATTCGGCAAAAATAGATTCGCTGAAGACTTTGGTAGGAGTAACATAACCACCCCGCTTAATGAAAGCGCCCCCCATTCCGAAGTCGCCCAATTCGTATTCATTTGATATCCAAGTCATCTCAGCTTTATCCTGAAGCCCGCGTACTTTTATCTGGCTAGCCACGTTGAGAGCATATTCAAAAGCAGCCCCCTGACAGGTAGCCCCTGGATGGCCGGTACCAATAAGAAAACGAAGCTTTTCACCCTTCTCCATCCGGGCAAAACAACTTTTAAGAGCCTCCCAGGTGGCAACTGCATGGTCGCACGAGCAAACCGAATGGGTAAACTTTTTAGGACCCAAACCTTCTGTTGCGTCAAAATTCAGCTTCGGACCCGTTGCATTGACCAAATAGTCATAATCAACCTTTTCAACCTCCCCTTGATGGGATTCTCCGGTATACTCAATGGTAACATACGGACGCTGCGATTCCTGGTCGCCTTCCGGGAATATTGCAGTAGCTTTCGCCTGCTTAAAATCAATTTTCCATCGGTCGTACACGGGTTTCAGTTTGAACCGAACCTGATCGATAGTCATCTTCCCTACCCCCACCCATATATTGGATGGAATCCATTGGTAGTATGCAGATGGGCTAACGACAACAACTTCGTGATTTCGACCAAGCTTTTTCTTAAGGAATGCCGCTGTCGTATGACCCGAAATTCCTGCACCTAAAACTATAATTTTTGCCATATTCTCTGGGAAGCTAAGAGCATCAATAATAATACGGAAATTCTATATCATTTCCAATGTTATTGGCCATGTCTATTATCCTCTTTGATGGATTGGTCAACTTGCTGTGCCGAAGCCTGGTATAGCGATAAATAAATAATTCAGCGAAGCACACGCTCGGGGAAAACCGCATCCACTTCCTTTTGCCACCGATGAAGCTGGTCTGAAAGTTCCTGGCGGATGGCTGGCTGACTTAGAGCGAGGTTGTTCTTCTCACTGATGTCGGCCGACAGATCATACAATTCCTGCGTTCCCTCAGCAAAAAATTCGATAAGTTTATATTGCCCTTTGCGAATCGCGCTTCCCGGTTGCCCCCCCTGGTTCCCGTAATGGGGATAAAACCAGAATAAGGCCCGCTCCTGTTGATTTTTCGATGCAGATTGAGTTTTGCCTGTCATCAGAGGGATCATGCTCATCCCATCCTTGTGCTGGTCCGGCTGGAGCTTGAGCCCCGCGATTTCCAGAATGGTCGGATAAAAATCGGTACTGATTACTGGCTGGTCACACACGGCAGCCTGATGAATTTTCTGTGGCCATTTGATCAGCATCGGTTCCCGGATGCCACCCTCATAAAGCCATCCTTTCCCCGCACGCAAAGGTAAATTGCTCGTGGGATGGCCTTCGGAGGTCGAGAGCCCTCCATTGTCAGACATGAAAAAAATCACCGTGTTTTGGTCGAGTCCACTCTCCCTGAGATAATCCAGTACTTTCCCAACTGCCTGATCCATGGCCTCCACCATGCCGGCATAAATGGCATGGTTCTGTACCAGTCGCACTTTTCGCTCACCTTCTTTTCCCCAGGTGTCGGCTGGGGCAGATAATTTCTTTTGCTCATATTTCAGTCTCAAATCTTCGCGAGCCATCAACGGCGTGTGTACCGAATAAAAAGACAGATAGGCTAGAAATGGCTCCGCCTGATGATCTTTAATAAACCGTACCGTTTCGGTAGCAAGCCGGTCTGGCAGGTGCTCCCCTGCAGGACCATCTTCAAGCCGTGGATTCCCATAGGGGGAGAAGTACTTGTTCCCACTGTAGGGTCCTCCGCTTTGATTACCTCCTTTGTTAATATCAAATCCTTGATTTTCGGGCCAGTACCCTTCCGGGCCCAGATGCCATTTACCGGCAAAAAAAGTAGCATATCCTGCTTCCTTCAGAGCCTCTGCAATAGTCTTTTCTTCAAGCGGAAGTTGTTCCAGATAGGGTGAGGGATACAAGGGCCTGTCGTAATCAGCCTGTTTCCTGGCTGCCTCGGGTTGGATGGCACCGAAATAATCAGTCGTCCGCAAGCGTGCCGGGTATTTGCCTGTCATGATACTGGCACGGGTGGGACTGCATACCGGACAAGCTGCATAGGCATTGGTAAATCTGACGGATTGGGCTGCCAACCGATCGAGGTTGGGTGTTTCGTAGAAACAATCCGGGTTGTTGAATCCGACATCCATCCAGCCCAGATCATCGGCCAGGATAAATACGAAGTTAGGTTGCTTTTTCGACACCGGATCATCAACATTTCGGGTATACTCAGGTGTTGACCCGGACACGATGGCCCCGAGTCCCAATAGCGATGCGGCACTGAATTTGGATTTTACGGACATCATCAAGTTATGAATCTTATATTCCTAAATGTATCAATTATTCCAATCTATGGCGCAGACGACTCCGGGAATAGGTGAATTTGCAGTTGCTGCGGGTAAACGGATCATTCAAAAGACGATTTGGGGTGTTTGAATAATCAAAGTGGGAATCCTAACTTTAGCTCACCAAGACTACATGATAATAACCGAGCCATGAACAAACACCTGATAATCATGATCCTTCTGGGATGTGCTCTTCCCTGTACCGCTCAGAAATCGAAACCCATACCCGTCATTGATATCAATAAGTCCTTAGCTGATAAAAGGCCAATGCAGTTAAGTGAACTTGTTCAAGACATTGAATATGTCGGGTTAAAATCTCCGGTCGATTTGACGACCGGAATGATTTACTACACGGTAGGAGACCGTCATATCTTGGCCATATCAGCATATTACCAGGAAGTTATTGTTTTCGACCGTCACGGAAATTTTTTAAATACCATCGGGAAATTAGGTCCTGCAGAAGACAACTTTGTTAATCTTGCTTCCAACAAATCCGATATGAGCCCGGATGAAAAGCACTTTGCGATTTTTGACCGTTCCAGATTGAAATTATTCAACACTAATGGAGTTTTCATAAAAAGTCAAAGCCTGCCTGGCGAAGTAACTCATCTTGCATTTCTTGATAATGGCCATATTATTATCCACCGAAATAGCGGGGAGATGAAGCAGAATAGTCATCAAATTCTCATTTATAATCTGGATTTGGAGCCAACAGACAGCTTATTCTGGATCAAATCTCCAGGCCAGCCGGCTGACGGGTCCTTGAGAGCCCCATTTGATGATTTCTACAAATTGCAAGACAAAATATATTTCAGGCAAGCAGACAATGATACTCTCTTTCAACTTTTACCAAAACAAATAAAAAAGGCTGCTTATGTCATGGATTGGGGTAATCTAAAGCCGGCACCATTAAAACTGTTGTCGGTGGACGATTTTTTTAGTTATCCCCGGATAGACAATATGCTCGAAACAAAAGCATTATTCCTAATCTATTTAGCTGGTGCTGTGAACCTTAAAACTTACGAATCCCATGATAATATAGTAGTTTATGATAAAGCTGCACGGAAAGGCTTTTCATTGAGCAAGTCACTTTCAGCAGGCCAGGACGGTGCAGATTCAGTTTTCATTGAGAATAATCTTGATGGTTTTAATTCAGATTATCTGAAGGTAAATAATACAAAAAATGTGACGCCTTACCGGCCTTCAGTTATGAAAGAACAACTTGGTTCGAAAGGCAAAGAGGAAAACTATACGTCGGACAATAATCAGGCAAAGCAAAAACTCGGAGCCTTTCTTAATACAATTGACGATAAAACACCTGTTTTACGGATTGTTCATTACAAAAAATCTAAAAAACATTATTTTGGGAATAGTCATGAAGGCTATCAAAACCTTAATGAAAACGGCATATCAGTTGATCCGGGGGAACTATACAACAAGCTCCCTGTCCGGACCTCCTTTGAATGGCCGGGTGCTGATTGGCTTGCCGGACTGACATACGATCCCTATGACGACACTTTCTGGTTAGCCAAATTCAATGACAGATTCATTGAGCACCGGAATCGAAGCGGAGAAGTTATTCCTGGGGGATTTAAAGTTGACAGTACCTGTGGGATCGAGGGTGTCACTCTCAACTATCATGATCATACGTTCTGGGCAGTTGATATCGCGAGTGATTCAGCGCTTCATTTTAGTTTTGATGGCAAAAAACTTTCTGACGGTTATAAAATTGACCTCAAAGGCAACGGTGAACCACTGGGAATAACGTATGATCCATCGGATAGTACACTTTGGATAATGGATAAAATCGACTTGAAAATTTTACACTATACTACCGAAGGGAGAAAAATTGGTGAAGCCATCGATGTTCTTGGGGCAGGATGTAACAACGGACGAGGCTTGACCTATGACCCGAGAGATAACAGCCTTTGGATAGTGAATTATGCCCCCAATAAAATGGTCCATGTCAATAAATTAGGCGCAGAATTACCGGGCACTTTCTATTTTGACAAGTCAAACTCGCTACCTGATGGAGTTTGTCTCGAAACCAAGTCTTATGAATTTTGGTTGGCCATTTACAATAGAAAACCAAGACAGAAATGATGTTTTAACACCTGCACCTGGGGGCTTCTGTCATAGATCCAGTAGTTCGAAGAGTATAAAAGTGCACCAAAATCCGGCCAGTCATAGCTACCGGCAGGAGTTGCTGAAAACCCGGTCGTATTCAGTACAAAACACCGTATTGCTTGTAGTTGTCAGTTGCCTTGGCTTCAGTCACACTGGTTCCCTGATAATCGTAAACAAAAGACTTCATATATTCTCTCAGTCCAATAAAGCCAGGCAAATACGCCAGGTTCTCCGACATCCATACCTGGTCGCCGATCTGGACATAGCCATAAACGTGACCGTCACGTGAATCAGTAAAAGTGTCGTTGCTGCCACCCACAAGTATATCCTCCGGATCTTTTTTACAACCCGCAGCAAT
>CAIXHD010000179.1 GCA_903919065.1 uncultured Bacteroidota bacterium | reverse complement strand
GACCACTATCGGTATCCTGACCGTACAGGCTAATCCCTGATAAAGCTATCAAAGTGATAACCAGGGTAAAAGAAATGATTTTTTTCACTCTGCCTCCTTAATTTTCTAATTCGTGAGATAAAGGTAATCCGGCATTGGCATTATTAAGTGTGGCTGGCACAATGATAGCCAAGTATTTGACCAACGTCAGCGGGAGGAGGAAAAGGGTTTCTTGCTTTCAATTGAAATTGGACATAAATTTGCCATATGTCCAATTTTCTATAAATATTGAACAACCATGGATAGACCAAAATTTGAAAGAACCATTCCAAATAACAACCTTCCATTCTTGCCTCCTCCCCAGGAATTAAATGATGACAGCGATATCCTCAGGAAACTGGTGTCCACTTCGAGAGGACTGGCTTCGGTGAATATCAATGTGATGAGACTTCCCAATCCTTTCATGCTCGTAAACACCATTGCTCTGCAGGAAGCCAAAACATCTACGGAAATTGAGAACATATTCACCACGGAAGACGAATTGTACAAGGCGATTTCGGATAATAGCAACGAAGGGAAAATGAATGCTGGTACCAAAGAGGTCTTACGATATCGGGAAGCACTATGGGCTGGCTTCCATGCCATGAAGGAAACCGGAACGCTGAATCTGGACTCTGTATTATCAATCTACCGTCAAATCAAGAATACCACCTCTGGAATACGCTCTCCACAAGCCAATGTGGTTATTAAAAGAGGGCAAAGTGAATTTCGTCCGGGTGAGGTTATCTATACTCCACCCAGAGGCCAGAAAATTGTTGAGCATTTAATGGAAAACCTGATGAGTTATTTGAATAATGATGACCAATTTTCTTTCGATCCGTTAATCAAAATGTGTGTCGCTCATTACCAATTCGAAGCCATCCATCCGTTTCAGGACGGTAACGGAAGAACAGGCAGAATTCTAAACTTGCTTTATCTGGTTCATACCGGACTTTTAAATCAACCTGTTTTATATTTGTCAAAGCATATCATTGTTCATAAATCTGACTACTACTATAATTTTGCCGGAGTGACTCAATCGGGGAACTGGAAAAAATGGATTCTCTTTATGCTTGATGGCGTAGAATACACATCGATCCTGACAAACAACCTCATCGATGAAATCCTCGGGCAAATGGAATCAACCCTGGCTTTTGGAAAGGTGAAAATCAAATGGTACAACAGGGAGGTGAACGAAGTCATATTTAGCCAGCCCTATATCAAGCCGAGAATAATTGGAAAAGCTTTAGGTAAAACCTCCCGCACAACACAAACCAAACTCATGGAAGAACTGGTTTCCGCAAGAATACTGACACCGAAAAAGTTCGGGTCGGAGGTCTACTACATCAATGATGATCTGGTTAGAATTTTAGCTGGGTAATTTAACTTATCGAAATGAAATTAGAAGATTTAGGATATACTGATAAACTCGAAAAGCTAAGGAAGGAGAATAACCTTACCGGCTTTGAGATTGGAAGAGTTATATCGGAACATAAGGAAAGGTATATTGTAAAAACGGAGCAGGGAGAATTTGAAGCCGAAATAACCGGGAATTTAAGATTCTCATCAAAAAGCCGTGAAGACTTTCCAGCCGTTGGCGACTGGGTTGCATTGACCATACATGATTCTGATTTTTCAATTATTCATGGCATTTTACCCAGATTCTCGGTTATTTCAAGACAAGCAGTTGGTAAATTTGGAGAGATCCAAATAATAGCAACAAATATTGATTACGCATTATTGGTACAAGCCGCTGACAGGGATTTCAATGTGAACAGACTGGAGAGATACCTGACCATTTGTAATTCATCAATGGTTAGCCCGGTTATAGTGCTCAGCAAGATTGATTTAATTGATGAAGATCAGACTTTTGAAATATTGGAGAATATAAAAGCCCGGATTAAAAATGTTCCGGTTATTGCATTAAGTAACCAATCACAAGATGGATACGATAAAATAAAAGCGATTATTGAAAAAGGTAAAACATACTGTATGCTTGGTTCTTCCGGTGTCGGGAAATCAACTCTTTTAAATAATCTTTCCGGCAAATCCTTAATGCGAACCGATGCCATTAGCCAAAGTACAAATAAAGGGAGACACGTAACCAGTCACAGGGAGTTAATAATACTTGAAAACGGCGGAATATTAGTTGATAACCCGGGGATGAGAGAAGTAGGTATTGCCGACTCAGCAAGTGGATTAGAAATCACATTCGACTTAATTATCAGCCATTCTAAAAATTGCAGGTTCAAAGATTGTACTCACACGAATGAAAAGGGTTGTTCGGTTATTGAAGCCGTTGAAAAAGGAGAAATAGAGGAGGCTTCTTATCAGAATTATATGAAAATGGAAAGGGAGAAAGCTCATTTTGACTCATCGGTTGCTGAAAGGCGGAAAAAAGATAAGGACTTCGGCAAAATGCTAAGAAACTATAAAAAAGACATTAACAAAAATAAGTACTGAGCACAGCAGCCTCGTTTTATTCAGGTGAACTGCCATACATAACGAAAAATAACAATATTACCTTTAGCCCGAATATAAAGCATTAAAAGATGAACACCCGTAAACTTATCGTTGGACTCCTGCTGATGTTTTTCGCCTTGGATACAGCAAGGCTTTGTGCACAAACCGGTGACCAAATCCTGGACGGCATCGGAGAAACTGGATTAATTGCCCGGTATACATTTAAAGGCGACGTAAAGGATTGGTCGCGTAATAATTTACATGCCAGTATTAATGGCGCTGATTTTAAGTTTATCGACGATTCCCTGTTCGGTAAAGTGGTCTCTTTATCAGGAGAGAGTGAAACATATATTTCCATCCCCGGTGAAGCGGTAAAAGGCGAGGAATCACTGAGCATCACGGGATGGATATATCTGCGTTCGGCAAAAGGCGGACCTGTGTTTTGCGATTTTGGGAAAAGCAGTCAATCGCATTTCTTTGCTGCTCCGGCCGGGATTATGGACAATGAAGGTTTTCAGGCACAAATCCTCACCAGCTCAGGAAAGTATATCGCCAATTCACCTGCAGTGACAATGAATAAATGGAATCATTTAGCGATAGTTATTAATGTTCCGTCGAAAACTTTGAGTACGTACCTGAATGGTGTACTTGTGAGTGAATCAAAGGATGTAGCAGTGTTGCTGGAAAAACTTTTCGACTTTAAATCAGCAGATAATAATAAGCTCTATATCGGCAAATCGCTGGATGCCGGACACGCCTTTTTAAATGCCAGATTGTACGATTTCCGTATCTACAGAATTCCTCTAACCGAAAGCCAGATTGCCAGAATCCAAGGTAATGCTTTAAGAAAGGAAGGAACAGTAGCCCGAAGAAGGCCTGAACCCGACCGCAACCTTACCGTGTTTCCTGCAACTACCCCCCAGTTGTATACCGCTTTTCTGACCAGCGTTCCTGACATTCAGGTGGCGACCGTTGTGGGGCAGCTTCCAAGATTACCACGCCATATTAAGGGCGTTTACTCCAATAATATCGCAAGTCAGGATGTAAGAGTGGTATGGCCGGCACCCGCGAATAATAGTCAGGTGGTTGCCGCCGGAACCTATACCGTTACCGGAAAAGTTGCCGGAACCGACCTCCATCCGAATGCGATTGTTACCGTTAAAGAAGCTCCGGCGCCTGCTACCCCGAATCGTACGCTGGAAGTTTTTAATCTTGATCAGGTTACATTAAATACTGATATTCATAATGATACAACGAAATTTATTGAGAATCGCGACAAATTTATAACCGGCCTTGCCCAAACAAATCCCGACAATTTCCTCTTCATGTTTCGTAATGCCTTTGGGCAGAAACAGCCTGCGGGAGCTGAAGCTCTTGGGGGTTGGGATAGTCAGCAAACAAAATTGCGCGGTCATGCTACCGGTCATTATTTAAGCGCCATAGCTCAGGCCTATGCCGGCACCGCATATGACGCAACGCTCCGGGCCAATTTTGCGGATAAGATGAAATATATGGTGAATTCACTGTATGAATTATCGCAACTATCCGGACAACCACAAACAGCCGGAGGACCGCAGATATCGGATCCGAAATTGGTGCCTCCCGGTCCGGGCAAATCAGGCTTTAGTTCAGATCTTAGTGTGGAAGGTATCCGCACAGACTACTGGAACTGGGGCAAAGGATTTATCAGTGCTTACCCGCCAGATCAGTTTATTATGCTGGAAAATGGAGCGACCTATGGAGGTGATAATGCAAAGATCTGGGCACCCTACTATACTTTGCACAAAATCCTGGCCGGATTGATGGATATTTATGAAATCAGTGGCAATGAAAAGGCGCTGGATATCGTAAAAGGGATGGGCGACTGGGTATATGCCCGATTGAGTCCGTTACCAACCGAGACACTCATCAGTATGTGGAACCGGTACATTGCCGGAGAGTTCGGGGGAATGAACGAAGCGATGGCACGGTTGTATCGAATTACAAATGAGCCTCGTTATCTGAAAGTTGCACAATTATTTGATAACATTAAAGTATTCTATGGCGATGCCCAGCATTCTCACGGTCTCGCTAAAAATGTGGATATGTTCCG
>CAIXHD010000178.1 GCA_903919065.1 uncultured Bacteroidota bacterium | reverse complement strand
TGTTCGGCATTGGCCTGGCTACAGTTCTGCTGATGATGCTTTATGACCGGTTTTTGATCAGGGGTGCCGGGTTCAAAAATAAATAGCGAGGACATGAAAGACATCGAAAAGAAATTTCAGGAGATCCTGGACCGGGCTGTTAACAACAAGAAGATTTTTGGAACCTCATTCTGCCTTAAATACCAGGGTGAATACTGGTGTGCTGCAAGTGGTAATCTGCAAACTGACAGTCAGTACTTTATTGCCAGTACCACGAAATTGTTTATTACAACCATTATTTTAAATTTCCGGTCAAAAGGGATACTCAATCTTGATGATAAGATCGCTCAATACCTGCCAGCCAGTATTGTAAATGGACTGAATGTATTCCATGGAAAGGATTATTCTGACCAGATTACGATTAAACAGTTACTCGCTCATACCTCCGGTATCCCTGATTATTTTCAAGGCAGGGTAAAGGGGAGTAAGAGTTGGGAGATTGAATTGAAAAGTGGTTCCGACCGTTCATGGACTTCTTCTGAAGCAGTGGAGCACAGTAAAAGAATGAAGCCTGCTTTTATTCCCGGTATCAGCGGAAAGGCTCAATACTCTGATACAAATTTTCAATTACTGGGTGCCATAATCGAAACCCTTACCCAAAGATCTATTAATGAAGATGTCAATAATATTATTATCGAGCCGGCCGGATTGGATCAGACATACTTGTACACCGATGCTGGTGATTTGACTCCTGCTTCGCTTTACTATAAAGGAAGTAAACTTGAAATTCCAAAAGCAATGGTCTCATTTGGCCCCGATGGTGGAGTTGTTTCAACTTCAAGAGATATGATGGTCTTTATTGAGAATTTCTTTTCGGGGAAATTTTTTCCGGCCTCTTATATAGATGAGCTCAAAGTCTGGAATCGGATTTTCTATCCGATGCAGTCAGGGATTGGAATACACCTGTTTAAACTGCCGGCATTCCTTAGCCCGTTTCAACGCTTTCCTGAGTTAATAGGGCACTCAGGTCTGTCGGGTGCTCTGGCATATTATTGTCCTGAGAAGGAATTTTTTGTAACAGGGACGGTTAATCAGATTGCTTATCCCGACAGTTCATTCAGGCTGGCGTTGAAACTGATTCAAATGGTTACGAAATAACCGGCAAGAGAATTTTCTTCCTGACGCAGCACGATAATATTCCTGGTGTCCAGAGTCAGGCAATAGTCGAGATCCTTCAGGAACCCCTTCGATTTTAGAATATTGTAATGCTTAGTGTCGTTTAGAGCTGCATGAATGTCAGAACTGGCCTTTTTCCAAGTCTGAACAGCCAGTTTTTCGAGGTCTCCAAACTCCATTTCACCAGAATTCTGCAATGAGGTACATATCGCCCCGGCGCAAAGAAAATCATCCAGAGAAAATTCACCATTGGTACCTGCACAGACCAGCTCAACCGGCTGGTTTAATGAAACAAGATGATCTGCCAGGAAATGCTGGTTTAAGAAGGAGCCAATGAGCAACCGGCTTGCCGATCCGCATTTCGAAACTGCAAGCGTACCATTAGTAGTGGTTAGTACTATTCCTTTATTCATGACCCTTTCAGTTGTATATTCAAGTGGTGAGTTGCTGCAATCGAACCCTTCAATAGGTAAAGCATAACGCTCGCCTCCCAATAAAACATCACCACTTTTTGACTGAAAAGCTTCCTCAATGGATGCGACAGTTTTTACCCATCGGGCACCATTCGCGAGGGCGGTAACAATTACAGAGGTAGCCCGGAGCACATCAATGACCACCGCTACCTTCCCCGCAAGCTCCTCCTCATGGATTTCCTTAGCCGTTAATGTTATGTGTACTTTCATTTTCGTTTTTTTTGTCACCCGTCACTTGTCACCCGTCACTTGTAAGTATACTTTATCCAGCATCTCCTGATACTCCGCTTCAGGCTGGCTCAAATTAGTAATTCCGCCGCCGCTTCTGTAAAGCAGTCCTTTTTCAGATTGTTCGATAAATCTTATCATGACTGCACTGTCGAGATTCTGTCCGTCGAAAATACCGAAAACGCCGGTGTAATATCCGCGTGGTTCACCTTCCGCCTCACGGATGATTTCCAGCGTACGTTTCTTGGGTGCTCCTGATATGCTTCCTGCAGGAAGGAGGGTTTGCATGATGGTGCCGATGTGTTGCCGGTAGTCATCAGGCAGTCGGCCTGTAATCTCTGAGCTTACCTGAAGGATGTCTTTGTCATGCGTACGGATTTTATCGATGTAGCGGTATCGTGTAACTTCTACCTGACTTGCAACCTGGCTCAGATCATTCCTGATCAGGTCGACAATTGTAGTGTGTTCAGCAGATTCCTTCGGGTCATCCAATACAACTTTTGCAGCATCCGGCAGTGATGCATCAATAGTCCCCTTCATTGGGTATGAGCTGATAATTCCGTTTTTTATCCTTATAAAAGTCTCCGGAGAAAAAACTACAAACCGGTCTTTTACCAGAAGTTTATAGGGTGCTTCGCTCAATTCGTAAATTTCTTCCATCGATAAACGGGTATCAACCGGAGTTGGGAAAGTCAGGTTTACCAGATAGGAATTCCCCTGCTGCAAATGGGTAAGTACCTTTTTAAAAGCTTCGAGGTATTTCGGGTAGGGCATGGGATGCCTGTGCAAAACGACATGATCCTTTTCACTGGCCGCCCTGATTTCCTGAATGGAACCTGGCAGTGTAAATCTGATACTGGCTGGTATTTCTGCTAAACGGCAGATAATTGGCGAGATACCTTCAAAATCGATGATAAACAGGAATGGCTCCCTGTTTGATCCAAGAAGGTTCATCTGATCTATAAAAGCTTTTTTAAAGAGCATGAAGGTGTTTTTCGTCTACAAAGGTAAAATTGGTATATTCACACAAAACTTTCCGTATGGTTAAAAATCGAGAAAAAGATCAGCCAAAAGCAAGGCCCGACGCCATGAAAAGGAAATCAAAGGGTAAACGTACCCTTTTCGTAGCTTTGCTGATGCTCGTATTATTCATTATTGCCTTGATTTATAATCCGAATAAAGGAATACGGGAAATGATCAATAAAAGCGCTGATACTTCCTCCTCAACCTCATCCGAACCTGGATTTGTGAAGCAAGGTGAATTGTCCTTCTTAAAAGCGGATGGGTCAATCCTGTCAAAAATCGATATCGAGATAGCTGCAGATGAAGGTATGCGCGAACAGGGATTGATGTATCGCCGGCACATGGCAGTTAACTGTGGAATGCTTTTTATTTTTGATGACGAGGATCTTCGCTCTTTCTGGATGAAAAACACCTATTTGCCGCTGGATATATTGTATGTTAACAGTAAGAGCATAATTGTTAAGATCTGGGAAAATGTTGCGACGTTGAATGAGCAACCAATTCCTTCCGATTTTCCTGCAAAATATGTTATTGAAGTGAATGCCGGATATTGTGCTCTTAACCGTATAGCGGTTGGAGATCGAATGACGTTTATCAGAAATTGATTTCAAGAAATTAAAATGGAGAAGCCGTTCGACCTGAATCTTTATAACCAAAAAGTCCTTCGATATGAGTGGGATTCTTTGGTTTTTCTGATTGCGGAAGATATCGATACGAACTATATGTTCCTCGCGGAGGCTTTAAGAAAAACCAACGTTCAGATTCTCTGGGCGGTGAACGGTGAAGAAGCCGTTAATATCTGCAGATCTGGAATAGATATAAGCTTGATAATTACCGATATACAAATGCCTGTTATGGACGGTTATACCGCAACCAGCGAAATACATGCCATGTTTCCACGGATTCCAATAATAGCTTATACTGCATACTCCTACGAAGGATTAAAGGAGAGAATGGTGCTGGCCGGCGCTAAGGAATGTCTGATTAAACCTTTCGATGCAAGGCAGTTATTGATAGTCATCAGAAAGTACTTATTTATCTCGTGAAAAAATCTCCTGTAATATTTCTATTTCTCCTGTTTGTCATTTCGGGCTGCGTAAATGATAATGAGCAGGAGATGTTCCCTCACATTGTTATTCAGGATTCAGCAATCAAGGGACAGATAGCATGGTTTACCATGGATTCCACTCTTGATGATCAGCTCATGAATGTTGATCCTCTGCGTTTCTGGGGAGATATGGAAAGAGGCAGGGATCACAATCGCCTCGACAGTGCAGCGGTTGTTCTTGATGGTGTTCATGATTACATGTCGGGATTGATTGGCGTATATGATACTCTGGCTATTTCGCTCTGGTTTTTGCCAATGCCAAATTATGGACGATCCTTCCTTTTCGACTATGGAGTCGGGCAATTCGCTGCCGGCATTGATGCAGTTACCTCCGCAACTATGCCGAGATTCAGGGTTTTTATGCAGCAGGATACAACCAGATGGTACTGGACAAATAATCTCGATTTTTTTTTCTGGCATCACATGTATATTGAAATTGGCGATACCATTAATCCTCCCCGGCTTTATATCGACGGATATATGCCCGATACAGTGTCCAGGCCCTGGAGGATGCGCCCGCTCACCGATTTGCTTTACCTGGGCAGGCCCTCAAATATTCATATCATGGATACACTCCTGTATCGGGGGTATATGGACGAGATCCGGATATTTAACAAGTTTCTTACGGAGGAAGAAATATTCAGTTTGTTTTGGGAAGGAAGGCCAGACCAATGAGCACATCATTAATAAAGTGGATTGGCATACTTCTTCTGGCTGTTGGTTTTATTCCATCACAAGGCCAGAACGACCTGCTTGATATGCTTGATGCGGAAATAAAACCGGTGAGGACTCCGGTTGATGCTACTTTCAAATCCACTCGCGTAATAAACTGCCATTCTATTGAACGCATGCAGGGAGGAGATCTCGAGCTGCATGTTTCACACCGCTTTGGATTGATCAACAGCGGTTTTAAAAAATTCTTCGGATTAGATGAATCAAGTTCGCACGTTAGCCTTGAATATGGAATTACCGATTGGATGGAAGTGGGATTGGGCAGGGCTACCGTGGATGAGCAATTCAACGGATTCGTGAAGTTTAGCCCTATCCGGCAATCGAAGGGTAAATGGGCAATGCCGGTAAGTGCATCACTTTACCTTGCTGCCATAACAACAACAAAAGATTATCCTGATCCAACCTGGGTGGTAGATGCGGCGCACCGAAGATCTTTCGTTGCGCAGGTCCTCGTTGCCCGGAAGTTCGCTCCCTGGCTGAGCTTGCAGGTTAGCCCTACTTTTATTCACCGCAATATGGTTGCAACGCCAATGGATCCAAACCGGTTGTTTGCCTTAGGAGTGGGAGGGCGAGTGAAATTTACCCGTCGGGCAGCCCTCTCGTTTGAATATTTCTGGCTGAAGGACCGGTCCTTACTTACCGGACCGCCAAGATATAATCCCTTGAGTATTGGCATTGACATTGAAACCGGCAGCCATGTTTTTCAGATATTTGTCAGCAATTCTTTCCAAATCCTTGAAAATGGATTCATCGGCGATACCTACGGGTCGTGGAAAAAAAGCGGATTGCATGTCGGATTCAATGTTTCGCGTGTTTTCACCGTAATCCGCAAAAAGGTATGAAGCTTACCACTCTCATTTTTATTCTCTTATTGGGGTTTTTACCTGTTAAATCTCAGGACACCCTCTGGTTCACCAGAACAGGGCATATTTATTTCATCTCCCATACTGATATAATAGATATCGATGCACATAACTATCAAACGGGTTCTTTTCTGAATACCAGTAGCGGAGAGATGGCATTTACCCTTTTGATGAAATCATTTAAATTTACCCTGCCTCTTGCCGAGGAGCACTTTAATGAGAATTATGTGGAGGCTGAGAAATTTCCGAAAGCTACTTTTAAGGGAAAGATTTTAAATTTCGATCCGTTGAAGCTTGTGCTGGAAATGGAATATAAAGTAATAGTGGAGGGTGACCTGACAATACACGGGGTTACTTCACGTATCCGAGAAGAGGGCATATTAACGAAATCGGGCAATGCAATCAAGGCCGTGTCAAAGTTTACAATTAAACTGGATACCTATAAAATCGAGGTGCCAAACATTGTTGCAGACAGGGTGGCTAAAGAAATTCCGATAGATATCAAAATAACCTACGAGCCTTATAAGAAAGCTGCCGGGAAATGAAGAAATTTTTTCATCATTACTGGCTGTGGTTGACCGCCACAGTTATCCTGCTCATCAGTGCAATAATCTGGCTTGCATTTCCCCCTTATGGTAATCTCTCCAACCAGGTTCCGGAAGGGAATTTTACTCCTGAAGAATTATTCAGAGAGTTTACCTCAGATCCCTCAGGAGCATCAATGAGATTTTCCGGCAAGGTGATAACTCTTAAGGGGAAAGTTGCTGCAACAGATGATGGATATATTATGCTGGGTGAGGACATGGTTGTTGTGAAGTGTGTTTTTAGAAAATCGATTTACGATAGGAATCCATTACCAATGGTGGGCGATAGTATCATGCTCAAGTGCGTTTGTCGAGGGTTAAATCTTACAGAGATATTGGTAACGCATTGTATTATAATTAATAAATCATCCGGATAATTGAATTTTACATCAGCGCTGCTGAGCTGGTACGACCAGCATGCCCGTGCATTACCCTGGAGAGGCAGCCGGGATCCCTATATTATCTGGGTTTCGGAAATCATCTTTCAGCAAACGAGAATTGAGCAGGGAACCGGATATTTCCTTCGGTTTACTGAACGTCTGCCTGATCTCGCTTCCTTAGCGGCAGCGGAGGAAGATGAAGTGCTTCGTTTATGGCAGGGGCTTGGTTATTATTCAAGAGCCCGTAATATGCTTTTTACAGCACGACATATCCGTGAGAATCTTGGCGGAATCTTTCCGTCTGATTTCGATTCCATTAAAAAGCTTAAAGGGGTAGGGGATTATACGGCTTCCTGCATTGCCTCGATTTGTTTTGGTCAGGTACATGCTGCTGTGGATGGTAATGTTTATCGCGTGCTGAGCAGATTGTCAGCGGAGAAAACTCCAATCGACTCAACAAGAGGGCAAATCCTTTTTAAAAAATTGGCTCAGCAGCTGATCAGCCTTGATCGGCCCGGTGACTTCAATGAAGCCATCATGGATCTGGGTGCCACTGTGTGTAAGCCAAGGAACCCTGCTTGCAGTGTTTGTCCGGCCATGACCATGTGCAAGGCTTATGAAATGAACTTACAGGCAGAGCTGCCGGTGAAGGCACCGGCATTGAAAAAGTCAGCTTCCGTGATGAACTATTTGCTGCTTAAGAAAGGGGAGGACATATTGATACAAAAGCGTGAGGGCAAAGGCATATGGAACGGATTATATGAACTTCCGATGGTCCCCGGTGACCTGGATACGTCAGCCCTGGTGGCAGAATGCATTTCATTATATGGGTTTGAGCCCGGGGAAATGAAAGAAATCAACCGCGTTAAGCATGTTTTATCTCATGCCGAACTGGATATCCGATTTTATGAAATCAAGGCAAATATTCCAGTGAGTTTATCTGAAACCAGACTTCTGCTCGTTCCAGCCAAAAGCATTGATCAATACCCTTTTCCTAAGCCGCTGGTGGATTTTCTATTTTAAGTACTTATCCAACCATCCAAAAAATTCACGCTGCCATAAGATCCCATTCTGTGCAGAGAGTACCCAGTGATTTTCCTCCGGGAATATCAGAAGCCGTGCCGGGATATTTCTCAAACGTGCAGCATCAAAGGCTTGCAGACCTTGCGTATAGGAAATCCGGTAGTCTTTTTCTCCATGGATAATCAGTATCGGGGTATCCCATTTATCGACAAATTTGTGCGGGGAGCTGGCAAAGCTTTTTTGGGCAACAATGTTTGTGCTGTCCCAGTAAGGTCCGCCCATATCCCAGTTTGCAAACCACATTTCCTCCGTTTCGAGATAATTGGCCTCAAGATTAAACATCCCGTCATGGGCAATAAAAGCCTTGAATCTGCCCTGATGATGCCCGGCAAGCCAATATACACTAAACCCGCCGTAAGAGGCCCCAACAGCACCGAGCTTGTCTTTGTCGACATAAGGTTCGGTGGCTACGGTATCTATCGCAGAGAAATAATCAAGCATATTCTGTCCGCCGTAATCTCCGGAGATCTGTTCCAGCCATTCTTTGCCAAATCCAGGCAAACCGCGGCGGTTGGGCGCCACCACAATGTACCCTTTAGCGGCCATCATCTGGAAATTCCAGCGATACGACCAAAATTGGCTTACTGTACTTTGCGGACCACCTCCGCAAAAAAGGAGGGAGGGATATTTTTTTGAAGCATCAAATCCCGGAGGATAAATTACCCAGACTTTCATGCTTTTCTGGTCGGTTGTGCTTACCCATCTGGATTCAACCCTTCCGATAGACAGCTGATCGAGCAGGGGCTTATTCACGAACGAAATCTCTTCAGCTTCGCCGGAGGCCGGATCAACGCGATAAATCTCATCAGGTTTCGACATCGACTGCCGCACTGCGATCAGTCGGTTCCCTGCGGGAAGAACTAAATTGTAATTATGTATGCCGGTTGTAATCTTGGCAATATCCCCGGTTTCAATATTATATCGGTAGATTTCATCTGTAGCCTGATAATCTGAGATGAAGTAGATGGATTTACTGTCATCGGTCCAGGCGAGTGAAGCGACATTCTGGTCAAACTGTAAAGTCACATCTGTTTTGGATCCACTTTGAATATCAAGCAGAAAGAGCCTGTTTTTATCAGCCTCATAACCCTCTCTTTCCATGCTTTCCCAAGCCAGATACCGGCCATCCGGAGAAAATACAGGATTGATGTCATAGCCCATCATGCCTTCTGTCAGGTTTGTTGTTGATCCGGTATTGACATCATATTGGAAAAGATCGGAATTGGTAGAAAGTGCATATTCCAGCCCAAATTTCTTCCTGCATGTATAAACAAGCTTGGTACCATCGGGCGACCAGGTAATCTGTTCCATTCCCCCATTGGGTTTCAAAGGTGATTCCCATGGCTGTCCGTCCATAATATCCACTATAGATTCCAGCTTTCCCTTAACAACTTGTGCGACAAAAATATGAGTAAATGTTTCTGTCCATTCATCCCAGTGTCGGTACATCAGGTCATCATAGGCTCGGGCATTGGCTTTTTGCAGGTCAGGGTATTTGTCTGCCAGGTTAGCTTTTACTTTTACTTCTTTAATGAATGCAATGTGTTTAATGTCAGGGGAATAGTTGAAACCAGTGATGCCGTCGGAGACCTCTGATATCTGCCTCCGCCTGGATCCGTCGGTATTCATTTCCCAAAGTTGGGTGCTTCCTGATTCCCCGCTCAGAAATCCGATTTTTTGTCCGTCAGGTCTCCATACCTCACCGTTTTCATTTACTGCGGTATTGGTAATTGACTTTGTTGCACCTCCGCTGACCGGCAACATGTATAAATCGCGATAGCGCTTATTTTGCTCGATATCAAAATAGGCAATCCCAAATAATATCTGAGTATGATCGGGCGATAGCTGTACGTTGCTCACTCTGCCGAATGACCAAAGAACTTCCGGGGTCATCCGGTCTGAAGTTAACCGAACGTTTTCTGGCCGGTAACCTGCCTGCGGTGATTTCTTGCAACCAAAGGCAATAATGATGAGCAACAACGGGATTAAGCGGATCAACCTTTTCATGGCTGTCAATTTTTTAATGGTTTTCCATCCTCAATTCGGTTAAGGCCTTTAATTGCCAGGGGGAAATTTGGTACCAGCTCCATAGCTTTCTGATAATCGGCTTTAGCCTTTGAAAGTTTTCCGTCGAGCTCGTAACTGAATCCCCGGTTGTACCATGCATCAGCATATTTCGGATTCCAATAAACTGCTTTGCTGAACCATTTTTCGGCCTCTGCGAAATTCCTTTTGTACACCATTTCGATATAGCCGCGGTTATAATAGGGATCTGCCTGAGTACTGTCGATTTTGGAACTTATGAATTCATATTCCTGATGTGCTTCCTCGAGCCTGCTATGCTCCTGATAATAGAGACCGAGCAGGTAATGAGCCTCGTACATTTTGGGCTGCAGGTCGATTGCGGATTTCAGGTACTGAACAGCCAGTTCATTTCCCTGAACAGAGAATATTTTACCAGTTTGAATATAGGCTGCATAATATTCGGGATCTTTATCAATAGCTACCTGGAAATTTCGAATAGATCCCAATGTATCACTGTTTTCCAGGGCAATCAATCCCTGAAGAAAATAGATTTGAGCCAGGTCGTCGTTGATGGGAATTACTTCCTTGAGAACAAGTTTTGCTTGTCCGTATTCTTTCAGATAAAGATGAATTTCAGCAAGTTTAAGAAGAACATCGGTATTCGAAGGGAATTTCTTGAGACATAAATTCAGTCCTTTTTTTGCGCTGTTCGTCTCCCCGTTGAAAATGTAATATTCTGCCTGACTGATATAGTAAGCGGGAGTCAGAGAATCCATTTTCAAAGCGATGGTTATATCGTTCAGGGCCTGAGAGTAATTTTTCTTTTCGGCATAAATCACTGCTCTTTTCGCAAATAGGTCCGGACTTTTTGGATTGTCGCGGATAAGTTTGTCGAGAACGAGGAGATTTGACGAGTCGGGCGATGCAGCTGCTTTTTGAGTATCTGCTGAGGTTCTTACTTTAACTTTTCCTGTGTTGCAGGAGGTCAGCGTCAGTGCTGCAATGAAAAAAAAGAAAAGAGCCGCCGCGAGGGCGGCTCCTTTATTAGATTTTAGCATTTTTCAGAGCTTCTTTGATTTTACCTGTGATTTCCTGAGCCAGTTCAAGATTGTCGTCGAGAAGTGTTTTTACGGAATCGCGACCCTGGCCAAGTTTTGTTTCACCGTAAGAAAACCAGGACCCCGATTTCTTAATGATGTTGTAGTCCACACCCAGATCTACCACTTCTCCGATCCTGGAGATTCCGGCTCCATAAACCATGTCGAACTCCGCTTTTTTAAATGGCGGAGCCACTTTGTTTTTCACGATTTTCACACGGGTACGGCTGCCTGTCATCTCTTCGCCATCTTTGATCTGGCCGATTTTTCTTACATCGATCCTCATGGAGGCATAAAACTTCAGGGCGTTACCGCCCGTTGTGGTTTCGGGATTGCCAAACATCACTCCGATTTTTTCACGGAGCTGGTTGATAAAGATCACGCAGGTTTTTGTTTTGCTGATACTTCCTGTCAGTTTTCGGAGCGCCTGCGACATGAGCCGGGCCTGAAGTCCCATTTTTGAGTCACCCATTTCTCCTTCGATCTCGGATTTGGGTGTAAGTGCTGCCACTGAGTCGATTACAACAATGTCGATAGCGCCTGAACGGATCAGGTGATCAGCAATTTCGAGTGCCTGCTCACCATTATCCGGTTGAGAGACAAGCAGGTTAACCACATCTACCCCCAGCTTTTCGGCATAGTAGCGGTCAAAAGCGTGCTCAGCATCAATAAAGGCAGCTATACCGCCTTCCTTTTGCGATTCAGCGATTGCGTGAAGCGCCAGGGTTGTTTTACCGGAAGATTCAGGTCCGAAAATTTCGATAACCCTTCCTTTCGGATATCCACCAACTCCTGTAGCAACATCAATACCGATAGACCCTGACGGAATCGTCGGGATATCTTCGATAGCATCTCCACCCATTCGCATGATAGTGCCTTTGCCGTAACTCTTCTCTAATTTCTCGATAGTGAGTTGCAATGCCTTCTGTTTTTCTTTCTGGATTGAATTGTCTTTTTCCATTTGATATTTTAATTAGCTGGTAGTATAGATGCACAAAACATACAAAAATGGAGAAATGGGATCATTTTTCCATCTCTTCCAAAACCTGTTGTGCATGATTCTTGGTATTTACCTTGTCGATTATCTTTGCAATCCGGCCCTGTTCATCGATTATAAAGGTTGTACGGATGATGCCCATAAATTGCCTGCCCATGAATTTTTTCTCTCCCCAAACACCGTAAGCCATTAAAACGGATTTGTCGGTATCTGATACAAGTGAAAAAGGGAGACTGTATTTTGCAATAAAGCCTTCATGCGACTTGGCTGTATCGGCACTGACTCCAATTACCTCGTAACCCTTCCCACGCAAGTCATTATATCCATCGCGGAGGCTGCATGCTTCGAGAGTGCAGCCGGGAGTATTATCCCTTGGGTAAAAATAGAGTATGACTTTCTTTCCCAGATAATCATTCAGATTGCGAGTTACACCAGCAGGATCGGTAAATGTGAAACCTGGTGCAGTGTCGCCTGCCTTCAGCTTGTCCATAATCAACAGTATTTGCGTTAAAGTACAAATATATTAACTAATTCGGGTTGGGTTTCTCCGGCTTTTGGAAGTTTATTAACAGTCGACCTGTATCATGTGAATAAAATTTTCTAATTTGGCATTCCCTAAAAAAATTGCCGATGGGCCAGGATATTACCAAACACAACCCTGATTCACTGAATCTGACTAATCTCAGCTCAGGAGATGAACATCTTCTGGTTCTGCATAATGATGATATTAATACATTCGCCTACGTAATCGAGTCCCTGATAGCTGTTTGCGGTCATGATCCGGTTCAGGCTGAACAATGTGCATTGATTACACATCATCAGGGTGAATGCGATATCAAGAAAGGGGAAGTGGCAACAATCAAGCCGATGCAGCAAGGTTTACTTAATCGTGGCTTGCTTGTGACGATTGAATAATCGAATTCCGAAATTATTTTTGGATAATGCCGTAATTGTATTACTTTTGCGGCTCTTCTTTGGAGAGATGGGTGAGTGGCTGAAACCAGCAGTTTGCTAAACTGCCGTAGGCGATTAGCTTACCGGGGGTTCGAATCCCCCTCTCTCCGCAAAGTGGACGTTGTTTTTGAAATATCTTTTTCAGGCATAAAAAACTCCTCGGGGTATAGCGCAGTCCGGTAGCGCACCTGGTTTGGGACCAGGGGGTCGCAGGTTCGAATCCTGCTACCCCGACGATTAAGCCAGTAAGTCAACGACTTACTGGCTTTTTTTTTGTTGTAGGTTTCCTTGCAAAATTCAATAGGTTAGATTCATTTCCCAACCCTCATATTGGCTTTGTTTTTTTACACACCTTTATCCTGAGAAGTGGTAGACTAATGATAGGTTGTTATCATTTTAAACAATATTTCCAGATCGCATTAAAATGATTAAACCCTCATCATCCACAAGACTTCAGGAATTATTCCTTCTTTATAAGTCTGGTAAGCTCAGTCAAGAGGAATTTGACCTGCTAAAATCGCAAATTTTAGCTGGTGTGGGCAGTCAAGCCGAGGCGGTAGAGAGGTCGCTCCACCTTCAATTGCAATAGAATCAGTGAATGATGCCAGCATATTGAAACTCATTCACGAAATCGAGGTTTATGAAATAGAATTTCATTTACAGAATTTGGAAGCCAATCGGGCAGCAGAGAGGTTAGCCATTGGTGAAAGATATGCGCAACTATATGATTTCGCTCCGAGTGGTTATTTTTCTTTGACCCATCAAGGTGTTATATATGAGTTAAATCTCCGGGGTGCCCAAATGCTGGGTAAAGAACGCAGTCTTATCATAAAAAAGCCTTTCGATTATTTTATTGACGATTGTGCAAAATCTGACTTCAATCACTTTCTGGAGAAAGCATATGCCAGCAAAGACATCGAAACCTGTGAGGTCAGTGTTTCAACCAACCTGAATACACTCAAGTATTTTACCATTAGTGGCATTATTGACGAAAATGAAGAACATTGCCTGGTAACCATGGTTGATATTACTGAGACAAAGGTAGCCCAAAAGGAACTGGAGAAAAGTCGGGAGCAATTTAATATGCTGATGAACTTTTTGCCAGTAATTGTCTTTATCAAGGATCATGAAAGCAGGGTAATTTTTGTCAATACCTTTATGGATAAAGCCTTAGGTGCGTCAAAATGGATAGGAAAAACTCCATCGGAAGTATTCCCCTGGCAGGATGCATCGAGGATTTTGAATGATGATCAATTAACATTGCAGAGTGGGTATAGAATTGTTGAAGAGAGTTTTATTAATCTTGATGGGAAAGAACATTATTATGAAACGCAAAAATTCATAATCCCTCAATCGGGTCAGGAACCTCTCCTTGGAGGAGTTTCTATTGATATCACCAAACGCAAGGAATTCGAACAAATACAGAATGAACTGGCACGGGAAATAGCTGTCAAAAACAATGAATTGGTTAAACTCAATGCCGAAAAAGATAAATTCTTCTCCATTATCGCACATGACCTTCGCACTCCGTTTAACACCCTTCTTGGTTTTACCAATCTGTTAGTGGAAAATTTGCCAAGCCTTACTTTGGATGAAATTGTACCCATTGCTGCAACCATGAGAAGATCTGCAGAAAATCTTTATACCCTGCTCCAAAACCTTTTAGAATGGTCAAAGATGCAGGGTGGATTAATTGTTTATAACGCTGAATCAGTTCAGTTGTCAAATATGATAGCACCCATTTTGGATTCGGTGCGTCATGCAGCTGATAAGAAAATGCTAAGGATCAGTAGTGATTTTCCTGCGAATATCAGGGTTGTGGCTGATGAACATATGTTCGCAAGCCTGATGCGGAATTTGATTGTTAATGCCATTAAGTTTACACCAAAAGGCGGACATATTCTAATTTCAGCAAAGTTGTCAGGCGAAGATTTCGTTGAGATTGCAATACAGGATTCAGGTATCGGAATGAACCAGGAAATTCTTGAAAACCTCTTTAACATAGAAATTAACACAAACCGCAGGGGCACTGAGGATGAGCCCAGCACAGGATTAGGTTTAATCCTGTGTAAAGATTATGTTGAAAAGCAAGGTGGCAAAATTTATGTGGAGAGCGAAGAAGGAAAAGGTTCAACATTCCGTTTTACCATACCGTATACCATTTAGCCTTTTTTGTTTTTCAGAACAAGGAAAACGATGTAATAGGTGATCAGGAAAAGGATGAACAGTAGGGCTGACACTACGAATATGGCCCAGCCAAAGATCACAAGGAAAGAACACAGCCAGATTCCAAGTGCGATATAAACTGCCTTGATCAATGCTTTTGCCCTGATAAGATCATCTCCTTCTTTTTCTGTTTTTTCACGTGAGAAAACAATCAGCACCAATCCTGAGATGCAAAATATCGAGAACAATTCGTCGAGAAGATTGGTTTGTGCAACAACAAAAAACCTGTTCTCCACATAGGTTGTCACCATAGCAAAAACCTTGGTCTCAAAGAAAACAGGCCGGCTTCCAAAAAAATAGAGATATCCGAAGTAAAGTCCGGGAAGGATCAATAAAATGCCTACCAACCTTGCCCAGTTAGGAAAAAGGGGGAAATGAAAGTCGGATTTTTCCAAAACCTATTGGCTTTACTTTAGTTTTTGCTGTAGATGCTGACGATTTTGGAAGTGCCGTCCTCGAAATAGGCTTTGATGGCAACCAGTCCAAATTTGTGGTTCGTTTGATATTCAATTTTGGAAACTCCGGGAATTCCCCTGCCAGTTTCTTCTACTCCGGAAGTCTTGATCATCATCCAAGCCCAGAAATAATCATCAGTGGTCGATTTTGAAACCACTTTGCGCGTTATGGTATTAGCTCCTCTTTTCATGGAATATTCATCACCTACCGAAGCATCCCATTTAATCAGGACCACATTGCCTTCATCGTATACATTCATGATCCCCTGATCGGTGATTTTCGCCTTACCCCCTCCGGTAGCCAGGTTTCCGACAAAAGTTGTTCCCGGGATATACTTCGCCATTTCGAGCAAATTCGGGTCGTCAATTCTGCAGGAGTATTCGATAGTGGAAATTCCATCAGTCAGCTCAGTTATCTTGGCTGAAGGGTTTGAAATACCCGGAACTGTTGACATGGTAAAGGTATTGTTCAGTTCACCAACGGTATGCTGATTGCCTCCGATCGATTGCCCTCCGTAATTCTGGTACTTTTCACAGGATGTAAGCAGAAAAAAGAGAGATGCTGCGAATAACAACTTTGCTTTCATGGCTAAAACTCCTTGCTTTTCAGATCTAAATATACACTAGATCAAAAGTAAAACTATTTTACCAACTGTCAAATACCTGCTGTCAACTGCCAATTGCCTACTGCTTTTTCTTCTTAAAGTATCCTTTAAACAGGAAATTATGCTGCAGCGCTTCGAGATCTTCATTCAATTTCTGTGTGCTGCTTTCCAGATTTTTTATTGTCGCTTTAATATCTGCTGCTGTTGGCTGATCATGCAATATGACACCAATCGGGCTGTTCGTATTGTTGATATCACTGGTGGCTGTTTTTAAGCTTGCTGTTATACCGGCAGCTACCGAGGCTATCTGTTTCAATTCGGCCACTGTTGCCTTAATGGAGTTGAACAGAGTGGTATCGGTCACCAGATCGTTTGTCAGGCTGCCCTCCTGGTTCATTTTTGCTCCGTAAACAGAAAGGGAGGCCGTAAGTTTCTCCGCATTTGCCGAGGCATTTTTTAGCGTTGCTACCGTGTTGGAAATATTGTCATAAAGGGACTCATCAGTCAGCAGCTTGCCTAATGTTCCTTCACCATTCAAAATCTTTTTGCTGATCAGCTTAAAGTCGCTGGTGATTTCAACCAGATTTTTATTGTTCTCCTGCAGAGTGTTCAACATGTCATCTGTTGAAAGTGTTTTCTCAATTCCGAGCGTGTCCCCGTCCTGCACTGAATAGGCGGTTTCGGAACCTCCATAAATGACAATGATCTTATTTCCGATCAGACCGTCAGAACTGATTTTTGCTTTGGCATCTTTGCGGATATATGGTTGAGCGGCCTTATCGATTTTCATGGCAACTTTCACCTGTGATCTGCCAGAGAAATTCAGTTTGCTTACTGTGCCAATTTTTACTCCCGAAAACCATATGTTATTACCGGGTTGCAATCCGCTTACTTCTTCGAAAATAGTGGTTATCTCGAATTTTTTCACAAAACTGTTGTGCAGGTTTCCTATAGTAAATATCCCTGCCACAAAAATCAGCATCCCAAAAAACAGAAACAGGCCAACAATCACAGCCCGCTTTTTTATCGTGGATTTCATGTTAATTTATAAAGTTGTAATCAAAAAAACTCTTTGCACTGATATCATCCGTATTAAAAACTTCGGCAAAAGTACCTACCCTCGAGAAATTTCCATCCTGAAGCATGGCAATCCTATGGCCGGTAGCTTTCGCACAGGTGAGATCGTGGGTAATAATTATCGAGCTGGTGTTATATATCCTTTGAACTTCATTTATCAATTCATTTATTTCGGTGCAGGTGATTGGGTCCAATCCTGCAGTGGGCTCATCATATAGCATGATATCCGGCCTCAGGATCAAGGTTCGGGCGATTCCGATACGCTTAATCTGTCCACCCGAAAGATCTGAAGGCATCTGATTGATCTTTTCTCTCAGGCCTACTGCTTCGAGCACCTCATCTACAGCAATATTGATCTCCTTAGTACTTAAATGCCTGAAATTTCGAATCATGGAAAACTCAAGATTCTCCCTGATACTCATGCTGTCGTACAATGCGCTGCTTTGGAAGATAAAACCAAGCTTCAGGCGCAAAGCTTGCAAATCCTTCTGGGAGAGAAGATCAACCTGCAATCCAAGCACGTTGACTATACCGGAATCCGGCTTCAATAATCCGGCGATCACCTTTATCAATACCGACTTGCCACTGCCTGACCGCCCTAAAACAACAAAGTTCTCTCCACGGTATAAATCAAGGTTAATACCTTTCAGAACCTTTGTGCCGCCAAATGATTTATGAAGGTCGCGGATGGAGATAACCACTTCTCTGTCAGTCATGTTATAAAGTAGCTAACCAGTTAGTAATTTGAACAATAGTGATCTCCTCGGCAAAGATCAGGAACATGGAAAATACTACTGCCCTGTTTGCAGCTTTTCCTACCCCCTGAGTTCCGTTGGTGGCATTGAAACCGCGGTAAGCGCCAACAATTCCGATAGTGAATCCATAGACGATGGATTTGAAGACTGCTGAGTAAACGTCAAGGAAGCTTACTGAGGAAAACGCACTTTCAAAATAGGCGGTAATACTTGTCATCTCATTCAGATGAACATTGAGGTAGGATCCCAGCAGCCCGACAAGGGTGCAATAAAGAGTCAATACGGGAATCATGATGGTTGTAGCCGTGACTCGGGTGACTACCAGAAATTTATACGGATTGACAGCCGATACATCCATGGCATCGATTTGTTCAGTCACCTTCATGGATCCAAGTTCGGCACCAATATTTGAGCCTACCTTGCCGGCAGCAATCAGGGCAGTAACGAGGGGGCCGAGAGCTCTGACAAAAGCAATGCCTATCAGAGAAGGAAGCCAGGAGGCCGCTCCAAATTCCACCAGCGGCGGCCGCGACTGCTTGGTAAATACAATACCTATAACAAAGCCCGTAAGTGTTATCAGCGGAACCGACTTAAACCCGACCTGATAGCATTGATTGATAATCTCTTTAAATTCAAAGGGCTTGGTAAATAATTCCTTGAAAAATCGAGTAACAAATTTGTGCACGTCGACCACTTCAAGGAAGAATGCATCTATCTTCTTCGTAAACAGGTCATCGCCAGATCTGTATTTTTTTAAAGTACAGTAAATACGGTTGATTAGCCTTATTGCAGATTCCCTGATGTTCATGCTTTAACGGATGTCGGTCTGATATACTCTTTTTCCCAGATGGCAATAACAACTGTCGCGAGGCAATTGCCGATTACATTGACCGCTGTCCGGGCCATATCCATTAGTTCATCAATGCCAAGAATAATATAAATGGGCCAGGTTGGTAAGCCAAAACTGGCTGCAGTACCCAATAAAATAACCAGGGAAGCCCTCGGTACCCCTGCAACTCCTTTACTGGTGAGCATCAGGGTGAACATGATAAACAACTGTTTGTCAATGGAAAGTTCGATGCCACTGATCTGCGCTACAAATATGGTTGCGAGGGATAAATATAAAGTCGTGCCTGCAAGGTTGAAGCTATAACCGGTCGGCATAACAAAGGCAACAATCTTTCGTGGTACGCCGAACTCCTCCATTCGTTCCATAGCCATGGGTAATGCTGATTCCGAGCTCGTTGTGGCAAATGCCAGGGTAACCGGTTCAGCTATCGCCTTCATGAATTTTTTCACCGGGATACGGAGCAATAGAGCTATCGGGAACAATACCAGCAATAAAAATGCGAACAGCGCAACATAAAGTGTAGCCAGAAGCTTGAATAAATTAACCAGGATATCAATTCCCATATGCCCCACACTGTAAGCAATAGCAGCGAAAACAGCAAAAGGCGCGAAATACATGATGATCTGTGTAAACTTGAACATAGCCTCGGCTAATGATTCCGTGAACCTGATCATCGGGCCGTAATATTTTTGCTTCATCATGGCAACTGCAATCCCGAAAAGAATGCTGAATATGACAATCTGCAATACCTGGCCCTCATATATTGATTTCGCAATATTCTCCGGGAAAATGTGAAGAATAATTTCAGCTGTAGTTTGCGGAACCACTTCCGGAGTATTTGCCTGATTTATTGCTGCCGGAATCGTGACACCCACACCTGCTTTTGCCACATTTATTGCAAGCAGTCCAATGAAAAGAGCGATGATGGTGACTACCTCAAAATACACCAGTGACTTCCAGCTCATTCTTCCAACCTGTTTCAGGTTGGAATGACCGGCAATGCCACAGACAATGGTAGCGAACAGCAATGGAGCAATAATCGTTTTGATCAGCCGGAGGAATATCTTGCTTATCAGATTCATGCCAACGGCAATTTCAGGGAGATCATGTCCGAATTCGGCACCTACAATCATGCTGATCAGAATCCAGGTGGTCAGCGATTTTTTAAGAATCGCATAGAGAATAATCTGGGCGAGAACAATCCATCGTCCAACCAACAAAACCGTTGCGGGAAGGTCTGCAATTTTATAGGCTTGTAAAACGGTCAGTAAGGCCACAACGAAAAGGCTGCCGAACAATGTGTAGATCAATGTTTTTGGAACAATGGTCTTTTTTATTTCACCATTTAGTTTCTCTTCAGTCTGGGTGCTATTATCCAAAGTAAACAGGTTTAAATTTTGAGTAGCTACAAACTTAATTATTACTTTTATTATCGAGGGCTTCTTGTTACTTTTAAGAGGATCAAAAACTAAACTTATGTCACATTTCTTAGCTGAGTTAATTGGAACCGCCATACTTGTGCTGTTTGGTGATGGTGTGGTGGCTGGCGTGGTACTTAAAGGAACAAAATCAGAAAATTCCGGATGGATAGTTATAACTGTCGGATGGGGTCTGGGTGTTGCTCTGGCTATTTATGGGGTGGGCAGCATCAGCGGAGCTCATCTCAATCCGGCGGTCACACTGGCTTTTGCGGCGCAGGGTGCTTTTCCCTGGGCGGATGTTCCGATGTACATACTTGCTCAGTTACTGGGTGGATTAATTGGTGGTACATTGGTTTGGATGCATTACCTTCCTCACTGGAAGAACACAGACAACCCATCAACAAAACTTGCCGTGTTCTGCACCGGGCCTGCAATACGTTCAAAATGGGCAAATCTTTTAAGCGAAATAATCGGAACTTTTGTTCTTGTGTCAGGTCTTTTATTTATCGGTGCCAATAAATTCACCGAAGGCTTGAATCCACTGATTGTTGGTTTCCTGATCATCGCAATCGGGGTTTCCATGGGAGGCACCACGGGATATGCGATA
Source organism: uncultured Bacteroidota bacterium (assembly GCA_903919065.1). Classification (GTDB taxonomy): domain Bacteria; phylum Bacteroidota; class Bacteroidia; order Bacteroidales; family UBA12481; genus UBA12481. Next base: position 9,107 of record CAIXHD010000178.1, on the reverse strand, counting down.
AATCCGGCACGCGATCTTGGTCCGCGACTGGCACATTTTCTATTACCAATCGCCGGGAAAGGGAAGTCGGATTGGGCGTATAGCTGGATTCCTGTTGCCGGTCCCATCCTTGGAGGTGTATACGGTGCGCTGATTTATGATGTGATCATGAATAAAACAATCACCTGGCTATTCTGGTGCGTAACCTTGATGATTGTATTGGCTGTTTACGCAGCGATTGCCGGGCAGCTTAAAGCAGATAAAATAAAATAATTCCCAGGGAGGCATTATGCAGGAGAAATTTATTCTGGCCCTTGATCAGGGTACAACCAGTTCCAGAACGCTTCTGGTAGATTCTAAAGGTGTAATAAGGGGTAGTGCTCAGATGGAGTTTAGTCAGAGGTATCCGAAAGCAGGCTGGGTTGAGCACGACCCCGCTGAAATATGGTCTACTCAATGGGCCACCATGTCTAAGGTAATGGAAGATGCTGATATTGATTTCAGTCATATTGCAGGCATCGGAATCACCAATCAACGCGAAACCACCATCATCTGGGATAAAAGAGACGGCAACCCCATAAGTAATGCTATTGTTTGGCAGGATAAGAGAACCGCGTCAATCTGCGAGGAATTGAAATCCAAGGGGTTGGAAGATTATGTCCGTGAGAATACAGGTCTGGTTATTGATTCCTATTTCTCAGCTACCAAAATCAGCTGGCTGCTCGATCAGGTTGACGGGGCAAGAAAAAGAGCTGACAGGGGTGAGCTGTTATTCGGAACAGTGGACACCTGGCTCATATGGAAGCTTACCGGGGGAAAGAAGCACGTCACCGATTATACAAACGCATCCAGAACTATGCTGTTCAATATTTCCACGCTGGAGTGGGATCCCTGGCTGCTGGAACAGATGAATATACCACGGTCATTGTTGCCTGAAGTAAAACCCTCTTCAGGATTGTTTGGATACTTCAGGGATGGAGATCATCAGATACCCATTTGCGGAGTCGCAGGCGATCAGCAGGCTGCTTTGTTTGGCCAGGCCTGCCTGGAAAAGGGAATGGTGAAAAACACTTACGGTACTGGCTGCTTTATGCTGATGAACACCGGCGATAAAAAGGTTATTTCGAGGAATGGCCTCATAACCACACTGGCATGCAGTACTGGGGAAAACATACAGTATGCGCTCGAAGGGAGTGTTTTTGTAGCAGGATCAGCCATCCAATGGCTGCGCGACGGGTTAAAGATCATTAAATCGGCCGCTGAGTCTGAGAAAATGGCTAATGAGGTGAGCGGAAGTGATGAAATTTTTGTCGTGCCGGCTTTTGCAGGCCTGGGAGCACCCTATTGGGATATGTATGCCCGGGGAGCAATTTTTGGAATAACCCGGGATACCAGAAGCGCTCACCTGGTTAAGGCAACCCTGGAATCCATGGCCTATCAAACACGGGATGTCCTCGAAGCCATGGTGGAAGATTCTGAAATTAAAGTTAAAACATTGAAAGTTGATGGTGGCGCAGTGGTTAACGATTATCTCATGCAATTTCAGGCGGACATATTGAATGTTCCGGTTGAACGGCCTGAAGTCGTTGAGACAACCGCCATGGGAGCTGCATACCTGGCCGGCATTCACCTTGGCTGGTGGGACTATCGGGTTATGATGGCCGACCGAAGAGTGGAACGGGAATTTATTCCGGTTATGGATTCTGACAGGCGCCAATCGCTATACCATAAATGGCAGGATGCCGTTCGCCGCACACGGGGATGGGCGGAGAAGTAAAGTAATAAGGCTCAAGGCTCAAGGCGCAAGTAAAGTAATAAGGCGCAAGGCAGAAGTAAAGTAATAAGGCTCAAGGTTTAGTAATAAAATTTAGCAGGAACGATATCAATAGCCGCGGACTTCAGTCCGTGGAACCCGATACCCGATACCCGATGATCGACCTCACCCCCTTCCCCCTCTCCCGCGCTCGCTGCGCTGGCGCTTCGCTCGCGGGAGAGGGGGCGCTCTGAGGTTAACTTACACCCGATACCCGATACCCGATACCCGATACCCCATACCCGATACCCGATACCCGATACCCCATACCCGACACCCCATACCCGATACCCCATACCCCATACCCCATACCCCATACCCCACACCCATATGAACCGATCTGAAAAAATCACCGAGCTTCAAGGAACCCATTGGGACCTTCTCATTATTGGCGGTGGAATTACCGGAGCAGGAATTGCCCTGGATGCTGCATCCAGGGGATTGAAAACTGCATTAGTTGAAAAAAATGATTTTGCTTCAGGAACCAGCAGCAAGTCCACCAAGCTGGTTCACGGTGGATTACGTTACTTGAAACAGCTTGAGTTTGCCCTGGTGAGCGAAGTTGGCCGGGAGCGTGCAATCGTCCATAAAAATGCGCCCCATCTGGTCATCCCTGAAAAAATGCTGATGCCGCTGATCAAGGGCGGAACCTACGGCAGACTATCTTCTTCTTTAGGTTTGGAAGTATATGACATCCTTGCCAATGTGCGTAAGGAGGATCGCCGGCATATGCTGTCAAAAGAGGAAACGCTGGCAGTTGAACCGCTGCTGAATGAATCAACTCTGCTGGGATCGGGATATTATTCTGAGTACAGGACCGATGATGCCCGACTGACTATCGAACTGGTAAAAGCAGCGGAGCGTAAAGGCGCAGTTTGCCTGAACTATTGCGAGGCCAGATCGCTATTGCATAAAGATTCCAAAATCAGCGGAATTGTGGCCATGGAGCATTTCTTCGGTACCACCCTGAACATTGAATCTACCTATATTGTTAATGCCTGCGGTCCATGGGTCGACCATATCCGTGCAATGAACAATTCGTTGACAAAGAAAAGGCTCCACCTGACTAAGGGAGTACACATCGTTTTGCCTCATGATAAACTTCCGGTTAAGAATTCAATTTATTTCGATGTGCCTGATGGCAGGATGATTTTTACAATACCGAGGGGAAGAACCACCTATATCGGAACTACTGATACCGAATATAAAGGGGACCTTGAAATGGTGTTAACTACCACAGAAGATGCACAATACCTGATTGATGCAGTAAACAGTACTTTTCCGGGTATTAAGCTGTCAATTAGTGATATAGAATCTAGCTGGGCAGGAATCCGTCCACTTATACATCAGGGTGGAAAATCAGCTTCTGAAATTTCCCGAAAGGATGAAATCTTTGAAGCTCCGGATGGTCTGATTTCCATAGCCGGCGGAAAACTGACCGGTTACCGCAAGATGGCTGAAAAAACAGTTGACCTGGTGGTAAAGCGTTTTGAGAAACAGGATGGAGTGAAATTCGGCCCCTGCACCACCCGACATATTCCATTGACAGAGGACCCGCTCTGGAATGAAGAAGAGGTAGGATATTATAAAGGAACGGTCAGCCGGAAACTTGCCGATCTTGGTTTGATCGATTATTATGCCGGTTACCTGGTGGCCAATTATGGTAAACAATCCGATCAGATCATCCTTTTGATGAATGATTTTAAGGAGGCGCAAGCGGAGGAGGCACTGATCAGGGCAGAATTGAAATTCTGCGTGGAAAATGAAATGGTTTGCTCTTCAACCGACTTTTTTGATCGCCGGACAGGAAGGCTTTCTTTTGATTTCGACCGGGTGATTCAGTATAAGAACACCATTACAGATGATTTAGCCCTTTACCTGAATTGGACCGATCAAAGGAAAATAGCTGACGAAAAACTGCTGGATCAGCGGATGAATGAGGTAGTTGCCTTTCGAAAGAGCAGCTTAGTTTAGCATAACCTGCCCGCCGGTAACCGGAATGGCCTGACCTGTCTCATATTCCTGCTCCATAACGTAATAGATGGCTTTCATTACATCTGCTACTGTGCATCCTCTGCCAGCCGGAACCTGATTTTCATAAAACTGTTTTACATCCTCCACCGACTTTGCATCCGGAACCTTACCCGACCTGAGATATTGTACAAACAGTCCTCTTTCCGGGTCAGACCACAATGGACCGTCGAAAAAATTGCCCGGACAGATTGAATTTACCTTAATCTGAAAGGGGATCAGCTCGAGTGCAAAAGATTGTGTCAGTCCAACACCACCGAATTTACCCCCGGCATAGGTGAAGTTCTTTTTGCTGCCCCTTAGCCCTGATTTAGAGTTAATCTGAATAATATCGGTAAAATATCCCTTCCTGAATCTTGATTGGGATTTCAAAACAGCTGATGCATATTTGGCCCCTAAGAAGTATCCGGTATAATTAACTTTCGTCATGAGTTCAAATATCTCCGGCGTCATTTCCTCTAATCCACCAGCGTGAAGAATGCCAGCATTGCTGATGAAAGCATCAAGTCCGCCAAACTCAGCGACGGTTTTAGTTATCATATTTTTGACTGATGAGGCTTCTGAAACATCAGTATTGATAAAAATGGCCCGATTGTTTTTGGCCCCGGCATTGAGTTCTGCGGCCAATGTCATTCCTTTTGCCTCATTCAGGTCGGCTATCACGATGTTGGCTCCCTGGCGGAACAGATCCTCTGCAATGCCACTGCCAAAACCCTGGGCCGCACCGGTAACAATGATAATCTTGTTCATCACTTTGCCACTTGCAGAACCGCGTGACATATTATGCCGGTAATTTTCAGATTCCCAATTCTCGATGAATGAAATCTGCTCAGCCGTGAGGAAATGCGGTCCACCGAATGCCTGGCTCAGATAGCTGATCTTCATCAGGTCTTCGAAAACATCCAGCAGGATATCAACCATCTTAATGCTTTCATCAGCGGCAATCAAACCGATTCCCTTAATCAGTATAATTTTGGGACTGCTTCCGTAATCCGCCCGGTACTGAGCCAGTTTAACCTGGAATTCTTCAATTATTGCAGCGGGGCTTTCATTTGTTCCGACATAAAGCGGCAATGCCTTGCAATACACTATGTTGTCTGGTGTAAATGGCAAGGACACCATTTCTGCCATTTTCTGGTCGACTGTGAAATGACTGATGAGCGGATTCGTTCTTACCTTGAGGATCTTAATCGTACTTTCTGAAAGAAGCATCCGGATAGCAGGCAGAACTTCGAGAGTGTTTTCATCCAGTGCTATTGGATTGATATCGAATGAATAAGAATTCAATCCATTAACGATATTCAGACATTGATCATAAAGCCGGCGTACCTCATCACAAGTATCGGCACTTATAAAAACTCCGTGATTCTGGACCAGGATGATTCCGGGATCTTTCGAAAACCTCGTTCTGTATGCTGAAATTTCCGATTCGAGTTTTTTAAACAGGACATACCCGGGGTCGATATACTCAACATACAGGACATCATCCGGAAAATTTTTCTTAATGATGTTCCTGCAATCCATACTGCACAACATGGCATTGATCCTCGTAGGATGAGTGTGGATAACGTACTTGTAACGGATCAGGTGATGAAGCGGGGTTTCCACTGATGGCCTGAGGTTCCGTTCATTATCGATGCAGCTTTTCATCAGTCCGCCAAGGATCATCTGGTCACGCTGGAATGATTCTTCCGGAAATGCACAAGAAAACAGCTCATCAAGCAAATGCCTGTCAAGTTTTATGAGCCCTTGCTCCGTGAGGCTTCCCAGTTGGGTTCCACTTGCTTTAACATAAAGGTAATTATCATCTTTCCAGGAAGTATTTCCACCTCCCCCGATGACGAATTCGTTATTTTTTCCGTAGAAATGCGATAGGTCAAGCAAATCAGCAAGTGACTTTTCCATGAGGATTAATTATTGAGAAAGTAGTGAACGACAGCTTTGCCAAGTTTAATAATATTTTCTTTCTGGTTGGAATCAATTTTATTCCAACCGGCTGCCTGGCTTTCCATTCCTTTAGCCCTGAGGTATTGATGTGCTGCTATGATACATGCACCCTCAAAACTGATATTCTTAAGATTATCTGAAAGAGGAGCCAGGTGGCGGCATGATACGGTTAAAGGTGCCATATCAGGCGTATTGTGTTCTGTGCCCAACAGAATAATGAATCCTTTCGAATGGAAAAAGTTCACAAATTTTTCGAGAATTCCGGCATCATTTCTTCCGGGGATCAACTCAATGCAAAAAATATTTTTTTCCGACAGGTGCACAAAAAGTGATTCCTGATCAGCTTCAAAATCCGTAATATTTCCCTTGCTGTCGTCGAGCAAAACCGGGTAGCAAGGAATTCCACCGGCATTTTGAATAATTTCGATTACTGCATCAACGCTAAGGAATGCATTCTCATCCTCTTCGATGAATGCTTTGCCACCGGCTTTAAGCAGGTTATTACGAATTTCATTTTCGACTGCCGAGTTGTTTTCCGGATCTGCCTTTGGCTCTCTGCCGTCATAGAGTAATGTCAGGAACGCCTTTCGCTCTTCATTGGTCGTAAACATCTTAAAAATGGCAATCCGGAGTGCTTTGGCGATATGTCGTTCCCTCACCATTTCCCGTGCATAGGTCTTTTTTATTTCCCTAAAGTCGAGTTGAAAATCGGAGTTAATTGCTCTGAGGATTGAATTCGTTTTTTCAATCATGATCTTAACCTGAAGCAGGCTCTCCATCATCACCTTTTCAACTAGCCTGGCATGCGCTTTATCAAGGCTTACAGGAAAATCAAGGCCCTTGCCACTGAAATAAGTGCGTCCGGGATTGTTGGGGTCATTCACCCTGATGCCTTTTTTCTGAAGCTCGCGGTCGAGGGCGATGAATTCAATGTTGAATAAAGGGAAGACTTTGTTTTTTACGGCCAGCTTATAAAACTCCGGATATCCTCCGGTAGTGTAGAAATCGTTGATCCCAAGAATTTTGATGTCTTCTTCTGTAGCCATTTCGAAAATCGGGGCAACATCAGAAAAGGCGCTGAACGAATAGGGTGTATGAATATGCCCATTCACCTTGTGAAGTAATTCAGCTGGGAGGTTGGAGCTTAAAAGCTCCTGATTTTCGGGGAGTTGCTTAAGGAAATTCGGCATCGGATTATACTCCTTTTTTGTTGCGTCTGATTTGTTCGCTAGGTGTAACGTTGCTTGTTGCTGTATGCCCCTTTAATGGGATAATTCTTTCATGAATCGCATCGAGCAGCCATTCAGGTTGCGGGAAGAACGAGTTTTCCATTTCATAGGCCGGAACAATCCAGTTTCTGGATCCAACTACAACCGGGGGCGCATCCAGATAGTCGAAAGCAAGTTCCGTGATGGTTTGTGCCATCTCTTTAAGGAAAGAACCTCGGGTGGAAGCATCGCTGGTTAAAATGATCTTGCCAGTTTTCTTAACTGATTCAATAACGAGTTCATAATTAAACGGAGAGAGACTTCTTGCATCAATGATTTCAGCCGAGAGATTGTATTTTTCCTTAAGGATATCTGCTGCTTTGATAGCTGTATAGAGTGTTGAGCCTATGCTGAGGATAGTGAGGTCGCTGCCTTCCCGTTTAACATCCGGTTCTCCGATAGTAATTTCATAATAGCCTTCAGGAACGCCGCCTTCATGGAACATTTCCCCGATATCATAAATACGCTGGCTCTCAAAGAATATTACCGGGTCAGTCCCCTGAAGTGCTGCATTCATCAATCCTTTGGCATCATAGGGAGTTGCCGGGAAAACAACTTTCAGACCGGGAATATGGGCAACCAGAGCCGACCAGTCCTGGGAGTGCTGGGCGCCATATTTTGATCCCACCGAAACTCTTACCACGACCGGCATTTTTATCACGTTGCCGCTCATGGATTGCCACTTCGGCAATTGGTTGAAGACCTCATCCCCGCAACGACCGAGAAAATCGCAGTACATGATCTCCACGAGAGCACGGCCGCCGCACATCCCGTATCCTACTGCCGTTCCCACAATTGCACCTTCTGAGATCGGTGAATTGAACAGACGGTTGTAGGGCAGGGCTTCGGTGAGACCTTTGTAAACAGCAAACGCGCCGCCCCAATCACGGTTTTCTTCGCCATAGGCAACAAGAGTCGGATCTTTATAGAACCGGTCGATAATGGCTTCGAAAATTCCGTCACGAAGCTGATATTGTTTTAATTTGGAAACGGCTTTTCCATCTTTTCCGATATGAAAGCGTTCCTTGGTTTTTATCTGCTTAACCCTTGGATTTTCATCCATGGGATGCAATACAACACAAGGACCTTCTTCCATCCTGTCCACTGACTGGTTGGAGAACATCATATCGCTGATTGCCTCCGGGAATTTTACCAGGTCGAGTAAGGGAGAAACCTTGTCATCAATGGTCAGCGTAAGAGTTTGCTTGATTTCAGCAATGGTTGCGGCAACCACTGTGTCGAGCTGTTCACGTGTGGCAACGCCGAAATTTACCAGATGATTACCGTAAGAAACGATACAATCTGCCTTTTCCCATAACTCAATTTCTTCTTTCGACCGGTATGATGATGAATCCGACGGGGAGTGCCCGCTGATCCGATAAGTCAGGGTGTCGAGAAGGGCAGGGCCTTTGCGGTCTTCGAGAATCTGTTTCTTCCTCTTGAATGCATCAATTACGGCGAGAGGATTATATCCGTCTACCCGCTCGGCATGCATCATTTCCGGGTTTACGCCTGCACCGATACGGGCAAGAATATCGTATCCCATGGTTTCGCCACAGGTTTGACCACCCATGCCGTATTGGTTGTTCATGAAGTTGAACAGGATTGGCAATCCACCTTTGTATTCACCTTCCCAGAGAGTTCTGAACTGATCCATGGCAGCAAAGCTTATGCCTTCCCAAACGGGACCGCATCCCATGGAAGCGTCGCCGATATTGCATACCACGATACCTGATTTACGGTTCACTTTTTTATACAATGCCGCACCAACAGAAATGTCTCCTGAGCCTCCTACAATGGCATTGTTGGGATATACGCCGAAGGGAGTAAAGAATGCATGCATCGAGCCGCCCAGTCCCTTGTTGAAACCATTTTCGCGGGCAAATATCTCAGCCAAAGTTCCATAAAGAAGGAATTTCACTCCCAATTCTTTTACGGTTCCCTGATGTCCGTTCTCAACAACTTTTAAAGTACTGCCGCCAAAGAAATTTTTCATGATATCCATCAATTCGCTATCGTCCAGCTGATGGATTGCAGAAAGTCCCTTGGCAAGGATTTCACCGTGACTC
>CAIXHD010000177.1 GCA_903919065.1 uncultured Bacteroidota bacterium | reverse complement strand
CTTGTCACCGTCGAAAATTTCAGTGTCCATGGAAAGGAGTGATTCCACCACCTCCATAACCGGACCATTTAATGACTGACTTACCGGTTGACCAACCCTTTCGTCTTTGAAACAGTCGAGCTTGTAAAAAGCATCATTCGCCCATAAAAGTGTTCCGTTAAAGCCAATTCGAAGAATTGGATTCGGATTTTCATTCGGTATCCTTGAAAGGAGGAGTAAATCTTCTTTCGTCATTCTTGAATTTATTTAATATTTTATTGATCACTGTTTTTTCAACAGAATAGATTCCAGCTCTTCTAATGAGCGACCCTTGGTTTCCACAAGATATTTCCAGAAAAAGAAAAAACTCAGAAGTGTTGCCAGACAATAGAATCCGAAAACCGGAGCTGTACCGAATTTACCCATTACGATAGGAAAAAGAAAAGCAGTGGCACAATTTATTACCCATACCGAAAAAGAGCTGATTGAAGTGCCGCGCGACCGGATGCTGTTGGGAAACATCTCAGAAAGGTACACCCAGACGACTACGCCCATGGTGCTGGCGAAAGATGCAGTGAATCCGACCACACATGCCAACAGGATAAATCCTCCTAAAAAGTCATATGTCATGCCTGCTGCTATCAATCCGAGGAACACAGTCATACCGATCGCTCCGGCCATCAGCAGTGCCTTGCGTCCAACCTTATCAATAAGCGACATTCCCAGTAACGTAAATATCAGGTTGGTCGCCCCAATTACAACGGTCTGCATGAGCGCTGAGTCACTTGAGAATCCGGCTGCCTGAAAAATCGAGGGCGCATAATACATGATCACATTAATTCCGGTAAACTGGCTGAACATCCCCAGGATCATTCCAATAATAACTATGCGGGTATAGGGTTTCCTGAATAGCTTTACCCTGATTCCGTTGCCGTTCTTTTGCACGGAGTCAATTATTTCTTTCATCTCGGGTTCAATATCCTCACCGGGGTTGAGCCGTTTGATAACAGTTCGAGCATCATCTGTGCGGCCCATTAAAACGAGCCAGCGGGGACTCTGGCTAACGAAAAAGAGCAGCACAAAGAAAAGCAATGCGGGAATTCCTCCTGCAAGGAACATCCATCGCCAATTGTTGTCACCAGTATCAACCAGAATATAATTAGAGAAAAAGGCAAGTAAAATTCCGGATACAATGGCCAGCTGACTGATGGCTACCAGTCGGCCACGCCATTTGGCCGGTGCTATTTCGGAGATATACATTGGTGAAAGAACCGAAGCTCCGCCGATTGCCAAACCGCCGATAAAGCGGAAAAGCACGAAAACGGAAAGTGTAGTGGCAATTGCAGTGCCTATAGCAGAAAGAAGGAATAACAGAGCCATAACTTTAAGCATCAGTCTTCGGCCAAAAAGATCGCCAGGCTTTCCAACGCTAACCGATCCGATCACGCATCCGATAAGGGCTGAGGATACAGCCCAGCCTAACATGGCGTCCGATAAACTAAAGTATTTGGTAATGAATGGTATCGTGCCGGATATTACAGCAGTGTCGAACCCAAAAAGTAATCCGCCAAGTGCGGCGGAAAAACTGTTTGCAGCAAGGTAGAGTCGGGGATGGGCCATAAAGAGAAAGACTATTAGAAAATAAGACAGAAGACGTTAAGACTGTTAGAATTGCTAATTTAATTATATTTGCGCTGATGAGCAGATTGTTCAAATATATTCCTGTTTTTGTTCTGTGGATAGCGGGTATTGGCTTGTTTGGCCATATGATTATGATCCACGATCATCATTCTGAAGCGGTCTGTTCCGCGGAAAATGAAAAATGCCCGGCTTCGGAGCAGTCAAAGGATCAACATTCAGGTTCTCCCATTCATTGCCATGCATTCAATGATATAGCCGCTGAAAAAGCTGTACCTTTTCAATTTCAATCGAATGTTCAATGCAATGATTTGATATTGAGGTTGGCAGACACCCGTTTTATTTTTGAGTTGTCAGTTTGCTCCACCTTGTACCCCATACCCCAAACCCCATACCTCAATCCCTATCTGAGTGATTCCTCGTCACTCAGGGGCCCTCCTTCGTTTAGCTGATTTTTTCATTTCCTTATCAGGTTACTGCGGATATTCCCATATCCCTTTTATCCATTTTTCGGCTAAAACGAATGTTACATCATGATACATCGAATTATAGAATTTTCCATAAAGAACAAATTCATTGTCGGGTTATTCATACTGGCTTTGATTGGTTGGGGAACCTATTCCCTGACCAGATTGCCGATCGATGCCATCCCTGACATAACCAACAATCAGGTACAAATCATATCCATTGCTCCATCCCTGGCTGTTCAGGAAGTTGAGAGCTTTATAACAGCACCTATAGAGGTTGCGGTGGCAAACATTTCCGGAATCATAGAACTTCGTTCAATATCCCGTTTAGGGCTAGGGGTTGTAACTGTTGTTTTTAATGATGGGGTTGATTTGTATTGGGCAAGGCAACAGCTCAATGAGCGGTTAAAAGAAGCGGAGGAGGCAATACCTCCCGGACTTGCCCAGATCTCGCTGGCTCCTGTTTCATCAGGGTTGGGTGAAATTTTCCAATATAACCTCGTGGTTGCAAAAGGTTATGAGAGCCAGTATAATCCTATGGAACTGCGAACCTTGCAGGATTGGGTGGTACGCCGTGAAATGCTCGGTACACCTGGTGTTGCAGATATAAACAGCTACGGGGGCTTTGTTAAGCAATATGAGGTCGCCATTAATCCGGAGCGTTTAAGAGCGATGAACCTTACCCTTACGGACATCTTTTCAGCGTTGGAAAAGAACAATGAAAATACCGGCAGTGCCTATATCGATAAGAAGCCATCTGCCTGGTTTATCAGGGGTATCGGCCTGGTTAAATCGATTGAGGATATTGAAAAGATAGTAGTTAAAACAAGTGGTTCGGGATTTCCTGTTTTGATTCGGGATGTGGCAACGGTCCAATTTGGAAGTGCTATCCGTTATGGTGCTTTTGTTGTTGATACCACTGAGGCTGTGGGTGGCGTTGTCATGATGCTGAAAGGATCGAATGCCCATGAGGTAATCGACAACGTAGCAACCCGGATTGAGTCGATACAGAAGTCCCTGCCGAAGGAGGTCAAAATAGAGCCGTACCTTAACCGGTCCGACCTGGTGAACCGCGCCATCGGAACGGTATCGAGAAACCTGATCGAAGGAGCGCTGATTGTGGTTTTCATTCTCGTGCTGCTTTTAGGGAATATGCGTGCCGGCCTGATTGTGGCTTCGGTAATTCCGCTGGCCATGCTTTTTGCAGTATCCATGATGAACCTTTTCGGCGTTTCCGGAAATCTGATGAGCCTGGGGGCCATCGATTTCGGATTGATTGTGGACGGTGCGGTAATTATTGTGGAAAGTGTTGTACACCGAATCTATAGCAGTAAACATCACCTGAAGGATGTGCCAATACTTTCGCAGAAAGAAATGGATGAAAATGTGCTCGAATCTTCCAGTCGCATGATGGGATCGGCCACCTTCGGACAGATCATCATATTGGTGGTTTATCTGCCAATCATGGCTCTGGTAGGCATTGAGGGTAAAATGTTCCGGCCAATGGCCCAGGTGGTAACGTTTGCATTATTGGGAGCTGCAATTCTTTCCCTCACCTGGGTTCCGATGGCCTCAGCGCTTTTTTTAAGTAAAAAGACTGTTCATAAGCCCAATTTTTCAACCTGGCTGATGGAATGGACCGGACGCGCTTTTAACCCGGTGATTTCGTTTGCTCTCAGGCATAAACTGATGGTATCGTTTGCTGCCATTGCGCTGTTTGTTTTCAGCCTTTTTATGTTCAACCGTTTAGGCGGTGAGTTTATTCCCCAATTGGAGGAGGGCGACCTGGCCTCGGGGGTGATGACGCTGCAGGGCGGATCGCTATCCAATACAGTTGATATGGTGATTGAAGCCAACAGGATTTTGCTCAATAATTTTCCGGAAATCAAGCATGCGGTTTGTAAGATCGGGGCAGGTGAGATTCCAACCGATCCGACTCCCATGGAAACCGGAGATTATATTATTACCCTGAAAGATAAAAGCGAGTGGGTTTCGGCTAAAACACGGGAAGATCTGGTTAGTAAAATGGAGGAAAAGCTGGTTGTTCTGGCCGGGGTGAAATTTGAATTTCAACAACCTATAGCTATGCGATTCAATGAGCTAATGACAGGTTCGAAGCAGGATATCGCCATAAAGATATTTGGCGATGACCTTAATACCCTTGCTGAAAGCGCATCCGAGGTGGAGAAAATCATTCAGGATATTCCGGGTGT
>CAIXHD010000176.1 GCA_903919065.1 uncultured Bacteroidota bacterium | reverse complement strand
TCAGCTTTTTATGCATATCAGAACATTGTAAACCCAGGCCGAGTGCAGTGGTCAGCTGGCATGACAAATTGGTATAATCTTCGTTTGGCTTATCGTTTTCCCACCAGCAGTCGGTTCCGGCATAGGAACTGATTAAGGCAATAATTGCTTTGGTTGGCTCATTGGCTTTCGTAATAAAATCGGAATTGACTTTTCCCTTCCAAACAATTTTCACTGACGCCTGAGCAGTACCTGTAAGAATTACAGATGCAAACAGAATCACGCAAAGAGCTAGTACTTTTTTCATTTTTTCAATCTTGATTAAAGTTTACCAATTCTCGTTAACCACCAGCATTCCGTTGGCCGGGACTACCACTTCGTGCGTGGATTTTCCGTCGGGCCGCATTAGCCTGACCTTCTCGTCGGCGTTTGATACCGAGCGAAGGTGAATGATCATTGATTTTCCATCATCAGAAGATTTCACCAGCGTAATGGTTATTGCCGGGGAGCTATCGAGAGATATAATTGGTTTTATAACGGCATTATTGTTTGCTGCAAGCGGCACCAGCGGCTGCGACTGCTCCATTCCGAACCGGTTGGCAGCGGCAGCATTGTAAGCGCCATGAGGCAGGATACGATAACGGAAGGTCACTGGTCCGTCCTGAGTGAGCGGAAAGTTGGTGAACCAATGATTGTTCATTACCCAGGAGTAAATGGTTGAGGAAGAATTGAGTTTCTTCAGCCAGGGTTTCCGCTCCCCCGACCAGGTTCCGGTCTGGTTGGCAGTCATCTCCCCATGCTCAAAAAGGGCCGCATCCAGGGAGCACCAGGTAACTCCTTCATCGTTGTTGGAAATATCGACCCAGCGCTGCACAGCCAGATAGTTCCGATTGGCTACAGGCCACTGATCAGCCTCCACGCGCATAATACCCCACGGAATATCCACGCGGGTTGTGGCATTGGGTATATCGAACCCAAATCCGAAATGAATGCCATCCTTGGCCGGCAGGGGCAATTTATCCACTGTATTGGATATCTCCAGCCAGGGAAGTCCCTGAATCAGGCGAACCGAACGCGTGACCGAACGACAGCCGACAGCTTTCGACCTGATTTTCATTTCCACCACCAGTGGACCTGATTCTGTCATGGAGATGCTGATTGCTGAATCCGGCAGTGCGTTGTCGCTGTCGCCTGGCATCCATCGGAATGCATTAAGGCCTCCGTTAATTTTTGAATCAGCGAAATTTCGTCCATCAATTAACCTCACAAGTTCTGTTATATTTCCTGTTGAAGGATCGATGGTGACTTTTAAGTTATTGCTGATCATTGTATTTCCTTCGATCCTGCAGCCATCGGTCCCTTGGGCTTTCCCGGGCAAAACGCGGTAAAGCGAGGAGGCGAAAGCAGGTATCTCTGAGGCCAGAAATACCAGTTCACCGGTCGAAAGTCGCTGGGCCGGCACCTGTTTTCCTTTCACATCGGCAACAACATCGCCCTTCTGGCTCTCAGCGATGGAAAGCGTTACCAATCCGCCATGGGGCCAGGAATTTGTATTTAAAACCGTTACGCCGCCATTCGAAGGACCTTCCACCGGGCCGAGTGCTCCGGTAGACTTATCGGTTGCCGGTGCCAGTGCGGCATCCAGCAAAACTTGGGTGCGATCTGCAGCTTCACGAAAATAGCTTTGCTTAACTTTCCAGATAGCATCCTGAAAATAAGGTTCAGAAGGATTTTCGGCACACCAGGTATGTTCAGTTCCCAGTGCAATGTATCGCCAGGCCTCGTTGAATTCCGCTTTTGGCATGGGTTTTCCCGGCCGTAGCATAGTCCATAATATTTCGGCCTGCACCAGGCGCTCCTTGGCATTCCGGTTGATGGCGGTGAGGCCTGCGGCTGTGCCGAGTCCATCAGTCCAATACTCGGTAAAATCCCCGCTGACAGAGGGAAGTTGATTGCCGTATTTTGACTCGATCATCTGCATAATCTCATCGGCACCCGCAATGATCAGGTGCGGGTAGGCATATTTTTCATTCCAGGCTTTCACGGCATCCGGCAGGTCGGCATCGATAGGTGTATTATCCCAGAGGCACCAGGAAACAACATAATAATTGTATGGATAGTCAGGCTTTTCCCTTGCTGAGAGTGCTTTCAAAAAATTCACGTTTGCATTCCCGGTTTTAATTATTGCAGGAACCTTATCGGGATCCCGCTGTCCGAACCAGGGCCTTCCGATTTCTCCACCCTTGGTCATGCTTCCGCTGTTGGCATATCCTCCGGGTTGAAAAAACAGAACCTTTGAATGGCCATCCGGTCCGATCCACCAGAAAGGTTTTTCATCGAGATTGTGGGAATACCCGGCCCGGCAGCCGTTGGGCCACGACATGACATATCGTATTCCCTGTTGTTGCATCACCGGCACCAATCCCCACGACATACCCGGAATATCCATCTGCTGAATGGTTTTTGAGGGCACT
>CAIXHD010000175.1 GCA_903919065.1 uncultured Bacteroidota bacterium | reverse complement strand
CGATTCCACCACCACTTTGGGACTCAATTGGGCCGGATATGTTGAGGTAGACAAGGGCTATTCCTGGGATCCGGCAAATTATGTGCCTGGCGTAAACCGGTCGAGCATCCTCGGTATTGAGGCTGCTTTATGGTCGGAAACAGTGACTAATAAGGACGAAGTTGATTATATGGTTTTCCCGCGGTTGCCGGGATATGCTGAGATCGGCTGGACCCCGGCAGCGCTCAGGTCATGGGATGAATATAAGATCAGATTGGGCAAGCAGGGGCAAAGGTTTACGGCTATGGGGATTAAGTTTTATAAGTCGCCACTGGTTCAGTGGTAAGGCAAGAGGTCCCCGCTGCTGAATGTCACGGTTAGGGATGGGGTCCCCGCTTTCGCGGGGATGACAGAAAAGGAATACTACGTTGGACGCATGCTGGAAGAACGCTTTCGCGGGGATGACAAAGAAGCTTGAGATTCGAAGACCAGTGTTGAATTTTGAATTGTCAGGATCAAGGAACTACACAGCGCATGGCGCCATTGAAGCCACTTGACTTTGAGATTTCATCATTCAAAATTGGATTTCGAATCTCTAAATTGGTCCTCGAATCTCTAACTTCGCTATTTGGAGGCAACGATATTGATCTCAGCCAGCTCACGGCCTACCTGCCGGATACCGTTCAGGATTCGTTCAAGCTGGGCAGGGGAAGGTTTCTTTGTTCCGCTGATATATTGAGCCAAAAGACTTTGGTTCATTTTAATGCGCTTACATAAGGCAGAGGCGTTGATAACACTATAAAACTCGAAGAACTGAGGCAGATCGAGGGTTATGCGGATGTTATCCATAGTGACTATTATACCTTCATCTTCGAAATGTAAATTAATAGCCTCCAGTATGTTGGACCGCAATTCCTCCATATCTGATCCTACGGTATATACCATATAGTCTGTGGCATATGCGGAATACCCAGTATTGGTCACCTCGACGATAAATTCAATTTTCTTCATTTTGATTCTTCTTAGCATTATTTATCTGCTTTAGTATCCTGCTTTGCAAACCCTTACCCACTTCTTTGGCACCATGCATAGGCACTGTCAATTGGGCATCATATTCTTTGTGCCTCAGTATAAGGTGACTTCCGTTCTGTCGGACGATGTACCATCCGTTAGACAATAAATACCGAATAAACTGTTTGTTTTTCATTACAAAAGTAATAAATTTATTACCTACGACAAATTCTTTTACAGTATAGAGATGCAGAAAAGGGGCCGTAATGGAAAAAATCAATCAAAAGAACCTTTTTGGTACTTCGGGGGGTTTTACTTTTCTTTGCGCCTAAATTTCAAAAACTTACAAAGTGAAAATCGAAAACAATCGTGTCGCCCAGATACATTACACCTTGAAAGATGATCAGGGTGAGATCCTTGACAGTTCAGTCGGACAGAATCCGCTACCATATATTCACGGTGTTGGAGCTTTGATCCCGGGACTGGAAAAAGAGTTGGCCGGTAAAAAGGCTGGCGATAAATTCACAGCTGTGATTGCTCCTGCCGACGGCTATGGCGATTACGACAAGGAACAGGTTTTCCAGGTTCCGGCCGATGGTTTCGATGGTGACGACGAACTGGAATTAGGCATGCAGGTACAGCTCGATTCAGAGAACGGACCGATGACAGCTACCATTACTGCCATTGAAGGCGAAGAGGTAACCCTCGACCTGAATCATCCGCTTGCAGGGGTGAGCTTATACTTTGATGTTGAGGTAATTGAAGTACGCGAAGCTACCAAGCAGGAGCTCGAGCACGGGCATGTGCATACACCGGGACATCATCATCACTAAGAGGTGACAGGTGACAGGTGACGGGTGACGGGTGACTTAAACCATCTTCTTAGGGTCGACCCAGAGGGTGAATTCGGCGTCGGTGACATAGCCAAGTTTCATAGCGGCTTGTCGGAGGGATAATCCTTCTTTGTGGGCCTTTTTTGCGATCTCGGCTGATTTCTCGTATCCGATATGTGTGTTCAGCGCAGTCACCAGCATCAGTGAATTTTCCACGTGACGCTCAATAACGGGGTAATTGGGTTCAATACCGATTGCGCAGTTATTGTTGAACGATACGCAAGCATCGCCGAGCAACCTGGCCGATGTGAGGAAGTTGGCTATGATGACCGGCTTGAATACGTTCAGCTCAAAATGGCCGAGCATTCCGCCAATACCTATTGCAACATCGTTCCCCATGATCTGGGCACAAACCATTGTCATGGCTTCGATCTGAGTCGGATTAACCTTGCCTGGCATAATCGATGAACCCGGTTCATTTTCCGGTATGGAGATCTCTCCGATACCGCTTCTCGGACCTGATGAAAGCACCCTGATATCGTTAGCTATTTTCATAAAGCTCACTGCAAGCATCTTCAGCGCGCCATGTGATTCCACAATGGCATCATGAGCGGCAAGGGATTCAAATTTATTATCAGCGGAAACAAACGGGTAACCGGTGAGTTCAGCAATTTTTGCGGCTACCAGTTCGGCATAGCCTTCCGGAGCATTGATCCCGGTACCCACTGCGGTTCCTCCCAAAGCCAGTTCGCTCAGGTGGGCAAGTGTATTGCGCAATGCTTTAAGTCCATGATCAAGCTGCGACACATATCCGGAGAATTCCTGACCAAGAGTTAATGGTGTGGCATCCATGAAATGCGTGCGGCCTATCTTGACAACCTCCATGAAAGCATTTGATTTCTCTGCCAGAGTATTGCGCAGCAGCTCAATTCCGGGAATTGTTGTTTCGATCAGGATTTTATAAGCCGCGATATGCATGGCCGTCGGGAAAGTATCGTTCGATGACTGCGATTTGTTCACGTCATCATTCGGATGCACAAGACGGGTACCTTCGCCAAGCTTATTGCCTAACAGCGCATGGGTACGATTAGCGATCACCTCGTTAAGATTCATGTTCGACTGGGTGCCTGAGCCTGTTTGCCAGATGACCAGCGGAAATTCCCCATTATGCTTGCCGGCAAGAATTTCGTCGCAAACCTCACCAATGAGCTTGGCTTTTTGCTCCGGCAGTACACCCAGATCCTGATTTGTGAGGGCGGCTGCCTTTTTCAGATAGGCAAATGCCATAATAATTTCGTGGGGCATGGAACCGGGTTCACCGATTTTGAAGTTGTTGATTGAGCGCTGAGTTTGGGCTCCCCAGTACTTATTGGCCGGTACTTCGACCGGTCCCATCGTGTCTTTTTCAATTCTGTATACCATGGGTTGATTAGTTTTTTGGTTGATTGAAAACCGATATTAAAAGCCTTCGGTTTTAACCGGAGGAGGGATTGATTATTAGAATCGGGGTACAATTTAATAAATTCTGCAATCAGATCAATTGGATTTAGTGCCGCTGGGTTTCCCATCCCAGATTATCCTCAACAGTTCGGGAGCTGCGTACAAAAGGGCATGGATTATATCTCTCTATGGTCAGGATTGGAAGGAATTGTAAAATAAAATACCGAGCCTTTCCCTTCTTCGCTTTCCACCCAGATTTTTCCACCAAGCATTTCCACATAAGCTTTGGAAATAGCCAATCCTAAACCGGCACCTTCATAATTACGGTTAAGTGAGTCGCTGCCTTGACGGAACCTTTCAAAAATAATTTTCTTCTTATCCTGGCTGATACCCACACCGGTATCTTTTACGAAAAATATGTATTGTAGAGACGGATAATTCTCCGTCTCTAGGATGTTGTATCCAACCTCAATGGTGCCCTGATGAGTAAACTTGATTGCGTTTTTAATCAGGTTAGTAAGAACAGCAATTACTTTTTCACGATCTGTTCTAAGATTAGCATCTTTCCCGGTCAGGGAGCAGCTGAAAGAAAGGCCAAGTCCGTGTTGGGCAGCCTCCGGTTGAAAGAAAGTGCATAGGTATTCGATCTGCTCATTGATATATGTTTCTGAAAGAGTGACTTCCATTTGCCCCGATTCCAGCTTCGAGATGCTGATGATGTCATTGATAATGTTAAGCATGCGGGTGCCGCTTTTCTCGATGATCTCGATATAATGAGCCTGCTCCGGACCGCTAAGATCCGGTTCTTTCAATAGTTCAGTAAAGCCAAGAATTCCATTCATAGGGGTACGAATCTCGTGGCTCATATTCGCAAGAAAGGCTGACTTCAGTCGATCGCTTTCTTCAGCGTGCTCTTTGGCTTTAATTAATTCTTCATTTTGGACTTCAATTTTATGGCTGTTTTCCTGAATTAAAAGTTCTGCTTGTTTGCGATCGGTGATATCCACACTGCTGCTCTGAAGTGCGACATTTGTTCCGTTCGGATCTTTTATGACCTGTTCATAAATAAGATATGTTTTTCGACCGACAGGGTATTCAAAAGTCTGCTCATAAGTTCGTCCGATTCCGGTATCGATAATTCTGCGATTCGACTCATAATATTCCTTTGCAACCGCTTTGGAATTCATTTCAAAAATGGATTTACCGATGAAATCTGAAGGTTCACCTCCAAAAATGGCAGCGGCATTGGTATTCATAAGTTGAAAAATACCGTCGCGATCGACAATAAAAATGTTTGTGCCTGAGTTCTCAAATAGTGTTCGATATCTTTCTTCGCTTTCCCGGGTAGCTTCTTCACTTTTTTTCCGTGCCTCATTCTCCTTTTTCAAGTCTTCCAGTAGTTTCAATGTAGCCCGGTGGTTGGTTTCGAGTTTAAGGGTTTGTTCATTTACCAAAACGGTCAATCGTTCTTTTTCGTCCAGCTTTTCGATATTGGCATCTTTAATTTTAATCATTGCCCTGATTTGGGCAGTTAGCTCGCTTTTGTCGATCGGCTTAGCCAAAAATGCCTCAGCACCGCATTCCAGCGCACGTATGCGGCTCTCCTGATCGCCCTTGATTGCCGTTAGGAAAACTACCGGGATATCCCGCAGGTTTTTGTCGGTTTTCAGCCTTTGACAAACGTCAAACCCATCCATGCCGGGCATCACTATGTCGAGCAAAATAACATCGGGGTCTTCAGCAGTTGCCAGTTCAATCCCCCGGGTTCCGTTCAGGGCGGTTAATGTTACTGCTTCAGGAAAAATATCCTTTATGACTGCCTTAAGGCTGATGAGGTTGTCCTGATTATCATCGATAGCCAGAATTTTTGTCTTGCTAAATCCCATAGAGAATGCGGTTTATCGTTTCAATAAATATCTTTCCGTCAATCGGTTTGGCGATATAAGCATCCAGTCCGTGAGCCAAAATAGTTTCGCGGTCAGAGGTCATGGCACTGGCGGTTAATGCGATTACCGGGATTTGCTGAAGATGAACATTTTCTCGTATGAGTTTAAATGCTTCAATGCCGTCCATATCAGGTAGTGCGATATCCATTAGAATGAGGTGGGGCTTGTGTTTTTTTGCCATCGCAACACCCTCTTCACCGTTTACGGCTTCAATAATGGTAAACTTACCGGCAAGCAATGCCTTTGCGGTGATCATATTATCAGGATTATCCTCCACTATTAGCACCAGAGGGTTGCCTTCAATGGTTTGCAATTCCCGAGGAAGGTTTTCTGTTTCCACTTTTCCGGGAAATACCATTGAAGCCACTGCATTCATCAGGTCAACACGTTTAACATCGCCTTTTTGAATAAGCTGGTGAATATTGTTACGTGTTAAAAAACTGAGTTCTTCCTTGGTGATGTGTTTGGCCGTGAGTATCAGCACCGGGATATGAGCCGTTGATTCCACTTCGCGAATGGTTTTTAGAACTTCAAACCCATCGATGCCTGGCATCATCAAGTCGAGAATCATGGCATCAGGAATGGAATGGCTAAGGATGCCGAGTGCTTCGGCACCATCACGCGCCACCAATAAGTTAAATCCGCTCTCGGCAAGGATATCTTTCAGCTGGATGATAGCAGGTTCGCTGTCATCAACCAGCAAAATAGTTTTCAAAAAGGTGCCGGAAAGCGGTTGCTGTGGTGCAGTTTTAATTTGATAATTTAAACCTGCAACTGATTCCACTTCGCTGATCCTGTTTTCAGCGGCATAACTCAAAGGGAGGGTAAGCGTAAAAGCCGAGCCTTTGCCAAACTCGCTCGAAACTGTAATCGTCCCTCCAAGCAGGTTCGCATATTTTTTGGCAATGGCCAGTCCTAAACCCGTGCCGCCAAACCTGCGTGAGGTGCTTCCATCAGCCTGGCGAAACTCATCGAAAATGTGCTCCAGATGGCTGTCGGCAATTCCGATTCCTGTGTCGGTTACTGTGATTGCAACCTTTTTACCTTTGTATCGCGCCTCAATGTTCACCTGACCTTTTTCTGTGAACTTAACGGCATTGCCGATCAGGTTTTGGAGGATATGACGGCATTTTCCCGCATCACTGCTGATGAAACCGTCGCAGTCGCCCACAGCTTTGAGCAATTCGATGTTTTTCTGTTTTGCCTGTGGTTCAATCATGCTGACCACTTCGTTCACCAGGTTGCATAGGTTAAATGTGGAAATTTCAACTTCTTCGTACCCGGCTTCGATTCGCGAAATATCAAGAATATCATTGATAAGGGAGAGTAAATGTTTCCCGTTGCGTTCAATAACTTCCAGATAGCTGTATTCCTCAGGAGGGATCTTTTCGACCAGCCGGTGGCTCAGAACACCTGTAAGGGCAATCACCGAATTCAATGGTGTGCGGAGTTCATGGCTCATGTTCGAAAGAAAATTGGTTTTGAGCCGGCTTACCTCATGCAACTGTTTTTGCTGAATTTCAAGCTCGGAGTTTTGCTGAGCAAGCTCAACCGATTGTGTCACCAATTCTGTTTTCTGGGATTCCAGTTCGCGGTTTTGATTTTCGAGTTTTTCGGAAAACTCCCTCATTTTATGGTAGGCCAGAATACCTTCAACACGTGCGCTAAGTGTCGACAAAATACTGTCGATCAATTGGATGGCTCGTTTGCCGAACTCGTTGATACTGGCCAGTGAGATAATCGCCACCACCTCGTTATTGGCAACTATGGGGATTGTAACAATTTCACGGGGAATGAATTTTCCGCTTACCGTATGAAAAATAAACCGGGTATTTTCGGGGATATTCCTCAAGTGCTGAACCTTTCGGGTAGTAAGAACGGCGCCGAATTCCCCTTCCAGGGTGCCGGCGGCAAATGATTGCCTGGCAGCGTTGTCAATGCCCGTGGATTCAAAGTGTTCGAAATATTTTTTATCGTCACTCAACAGATATATCGCTGCCATTTGGGAACCGGTATGGACAGCAAGAGAATCGATCGTTTCCCGGAAGAATGCTTTTGCTTCGTATGTACTCAGCATCATGCCTGAAAGACTTACCACTTTTTGATTCAACTCCGTATCGGCCTGAATGCCGGCTGCCAGGGTATTGAATGAATTCGACAGCGCACCGAACTCATTGCCTGATGTATACCAACTGCGGGCATCCATATCGCCGGAATGAAAGCGGTTGGTGGCATCGTACAATGCAGAGAGTGGTTTTCGTATATTTCTTAGCAAGACATAACTTATTAGAAGTGAGAGTAATACCATGAGAGCAACCAACAGGATCAGCTGCCGGTTCAGGGACGTTTTTAGATCAATGGAGGATTGATACAATTGATTGGCTTTGCTTTGAGCAAAATCATCAATTTTCTGAAGTGCGGTCAGCGTTTCTGTGGCAGCCATTCCGCCTATGCTGAAGATTCGCGTCCGGTCAGCGGCCTCCTGTTTTTCCCCTGCCTGGAGCAAGCGTATCGTCTCTTCGCGTACGGAGTTCCATGCAATAAATGCCTGCTTAACCGAGTCGATATCTGCGCGCGGTCCAAGGTATTGATCGTAGAATATATCAAG
The DNA here is from genome assembly GCA_903919065.1 of uncultured Bacteroidota bacterium. Taxonomy (GTDB): domain Bacteria; phylum Bacteroidota; class Bacteroidia; order Bacteroidales; family UBA12481; genus UBA12481. The sequence goes on along the minus strand of CAIXHD010000175.1, from coordinate 13,493 downwards.
CTGCTCAAAGCCGCTGTTTTTTCTGATTTCCATCTGTTTCAGGTCGTATGCAATTTCTTTTGCATCGCTGGTCAGAACCAGATCCTTCATATCGACACGTATACTAAGAATATCCGCCCGCAGCTGGCCGATTGCACTGCGCACCTGAAGCGGGTGATTATACAAATATTCCGTTTGCAGGCTTATCCTATCAGATTGTATATAGGATATTACTCCTAGTATAATTACGAAAAACAGCAAGACGGCAAAACCGAGGATAAGCTGTGTTCCGATTTTCATATTTTTCATGCTAATAGTATATTTATTCTACGTATTTATCTGAAATATTGCAGATTGAGGAATGATCTCCCTAAAATTATGGTGCATTAAAATAGTTCTTTCCGTTTCACCGGTAACTAAATATCCTCCGGGTGCCAGACTGTTGCAGGCCTTTTCGATAATTTTTTTCCTGTATCCGGGTTTGTAATAAAACAGGAGGTTGGCGCACACCACCACGTCGAATTCGCCATATATGCTTACTGGTGGAGAACTATAGCGTTCATCTAAGAGATCAAATACCGAGAAATCAATATTACTCTTCAGCTCCTGCTTTACCGAGCAGGTATCGGCCTGATTATGAAACCATCGTTCAGCCCGCCGCAAGCTCAAATTATATAATGCTTCGGATGAATAACACCCTTTCTCTGCCTCGTTAACCTGTAATTCGTTTTGGTCGGTAGCAAAAATCCGGTATTCGATATTCGGGCCGCTGCCATTATTAAACTCCTCCATCAGCATAGCTAAACTGTATGATTCCTGTCCGGCAGCGCATGCAGCAGTCCAGATCCTGATCTCCTTGTGTTTAACGTTTTTTCGTTTTAAAACAACGGATGGCAAAACGATGTGCTCCAATACAGCAAATGTGAGCGAATTGCGGAAGAAGCCGCTGTAGCTGATATGGAGAGAATTAATTAATCGCATGACTTCCTCCTCGTGTTGCTCCAGGAAGCTGCAATAATCCCCGACCGTGTCGCACTGAGTTTCGGTGATTCTTTTCTGAAGAGATTGGTTCAGAAAAGAGTCATCATATTTTGAAACATCGATCCCCTGCAATCGCAGAAGGAGGTCGGTAACCTGTCGGGTTTTTTCTTTCATCCTAATTTTTACAGCCTCTCAAAAATAAAAGTACATATTATTTAACTACAGGCTATTAAAAGCATGATGGTTCACTGATCGATGGGAGGGTTATCAGGTATTTTCATTAAGTGTTGTTTGTGACCGGTAATTCCCATAAAGGTCCTTCCCGAATAGGATTGAGGAGAAACATAATTATCAACGAGTCCGGCTAGAATTGCAATATGAAAGAGGGCCTTTCAAAATTTAGGCACTTCTGGATTAAACCAAAATACAATAAAATAGGGGGGACACTCAAAGTTTATGCAAATCGGGAAACAAAAGTTAGGTTATGGCAGAAATTTGTTGGATGCTTCAGTCATCAATTTCCATTTCTAATTCAAAGATAAGTGTTTCCAACAATTACTAAAAGAATTGATTGGCTACAAGTGTAAACCAACTGTTAATACCAAAGGGCCCCCAAAAATGAAGTATTGAGTCCTGAAAATGCCTAAGGTTTGGATTTTTATAGTCCTCCTTTAAAATTGCAAGGCTAATATTAAAGGCTGCCTTTAATTATACAAACCTTATTGTCGCTAATCACCACATTTACCAATTCTCAAATTAGCACATTAGCACATTGTCAAATTATCGAATTAGCTAGAGCACCTTCCCAAACTCCATCAGAAATGCTTTGATGAATCCGTTGAGTTCACCGTCGAGTACTGCTTGCGGGTTACTGGTTTCGAAGCCGGTGCGAAGGTCTTTCACCATTTTGTATGGATGCAGTACATAGGAGCGGATCTGCGAGCCCCACTCGATTTTCTTTTTTGTGGCCTCCACTTTCTGCCGTTCCTCCATCCGCTTACGAAGTTCGATGGCAAACAGTTCAGAGCGCAATAACCGGATGGCATTCTCCTTATTCTGCAGCTGACTGCGCGATTCACTGTTTTCTATGATGATACCTGATGGCCCGTGCTTCAGTCGCACTGCGGTTTCCACCTTGTTTACGTTCTGACCGCCTGCACCGCCTGAGCGATAGGTATCCCAGGTAATATCAGCAGGATTAATATCGATTTCGATGGTATCATCCACCGCCGGGGAAACAAAAACAGACGCAAAAGTAGTATGGCGCTTATTGTTTGAATCGTATGGAGATAAGCGAACCAGACGGTGAACACCGTTTTCTGCTTTCAGATATCCGTATGCATATTCTCCAACGAATTCGAGCGTTACCGATTTTACACCGGCCTCATCGCCAGCCTGAAAATCGATCTCTTTCACTTTATATCCATTGATTTCGCCCCAGCGGATATACATTCTCATGAGCATTCCGCACCAGTCGAGACTCTCGGTACCGCCAGCCCCTGAATTGATTTTCATGATAGCCCCGAGAATATCTTCCTCTTTCCGAAGCATATTCCGTGTTTCCAGCTCCTCAATGAGGGCAAGGGTATCAGCGTATTGCTTGTCGACATCTTCCTCGGAGGCTTCGCCCTCCTTATAGAAGTCGTAAAGTATCTGCAGATCGCCGGCAGCCGACATCACCTGATCATACGCCTTGACCCAGCTGTTGAGCACCCGGATCTGCTTCATGTGTTTTTCTGCCTCTTTGGGATTATCCCAGAAACCCGCGAATTGGGTTTTCTCTTCCTCTTCCTTTAGCTGAATCTTCTTGTTATCGACGTCAAAGGAACCTCCTGAGCGCTTCGCCGCGCTCAACCATCTCTTTCACCTGATCGAGGGTTATCATATTGGTTTAATTTGCGGCAAATTTACGATATTTACCGAAGAAGATGTGCTGATTGATTCATGTGCTGATGTGCTGATTAGAGAAAACAGGACAATTTTGCAATAGTCATATTATTAATGTGATGGAGAAGAAGAATGATTTACCGGATCTGACTTTTGAGGTTGCGTTGGAAATTATTGAGTACACGGAGCTGCTTGAATCATTAAAGAAGTATGTTTTAGCCAGGCAATTGATGAAATCGGGCACTTCAATCGGGGCAAATTCACGGGAAGCGCAATCAGCAAATCAGCACATCAATTAATCAGCACATCAATAATCACGCAAATGAAAACCGGCCTAGATAATCTCCTCCTTTCATCAGAAGTTCAAGGTCTTGTGAAGGGAAATATTGCCTACCTGGGTCATGCAGCATCGGTTTCCTGGAGGATGGAAAATGGGCTGGATGAGATGATCGGACTGTTTGGGAAGCGTGTGATCAAGGCTTTCGGGCCGCAGCACGGATTTGGATCGGTGGTCCAGGATAACATGATCGAGACCTCACATGAGCTGCATCTGGGATGGAATATTCCTGTCTACAGCTTGTACGGTAAAACCCGCAACCCGACAGACGAAATGCTCGAGGGTATTAACACCCTGATTATCGACCTGCAGGATGTGGGTACACGCGTATACACTTATATATGGACTCTTTACCTCACGATGGAAGCTTGTAAGGGCAAAGATATCCGGATAATTATTCTCGACCGGCCCAACCCAATCGGGGGGATAGTTACCGAAGGAAATCTGCCTGATCCGGATTGGTATTCCTTTGTCTGCCTGGCCCCAATTCCGATGCGCCATGGAAAAACCATTGGGGAATTGGCAGTCTGGTTCAAGGAACTCAACCGTTGGAATATTGATTTGCAGGTTGTTTCCATGACAGGTTGGGAGCGGACCATGCTCTGGAAAGATACCGGGCGCTTATGGGTGAACCCCTCCCCCAACCTGCCGACTGCCGAAGGGTGCCTCGTGTATCCCGGCACGGTTATGTTAGAGGGAACAGTACTTTCGGAGGGACGCGGAACGACCAGAAGCCTGGAGCAGTTTGGTCATCCGGCTATCGACCCGTATTACCTCAGGAAAGAACTATTAAAATATCTGAAGGATAATAATCTGGAGGGCATGGTATTACGACCGGTTCATTTCCAGCCGACCTTTCACAAATTTGCCGGAGAACTTTGTCACGGATATCAGATCCACGTGACTGATCCAGCTGCTTATCAACCCTGGAAAACCATGCTGCACATACTGAAATTTATTTACAACAACACCTACATCCGGCCATTCTGGAGCGACAAACCTTATGAATATCAATTTGATGGGTTGGCGTTTGACTGGATTAACGGCACTGATTCTATAAGAAAGTGGATTGAAGAAAGTGAAAAGTTGGAGATTCCAATTTAGAGATTCGAGGACCAAAGTTGAGATTCGAAGACCAATGTTGAATTTTGAAATTACAAGATGAAGTATAGCGAACCTGATCGAAGAGTTGTAATTCCCGCAAAAGCGTTCTTTCAGAAGGCATCCAACCTGGAATTCCTTTTCTGTCATCCTCGCGAACGCGGGGACCTTTAGCCCAACCACGAAATTAAGAATAAGCAAAAAATGAAAAAAATTCTGTCCCTATTAGTCATCTGTGTTACGATGCTGTCGTGCACGGAGCAAGTTACAAAACCCGATTTTACGTTTGCGTTTCTGACCGACATTCACATTACGCCGGACAAGAGTGCGCCGATTGGATTTCAGCAAGCCATTGACCATGTGAACAGCTCGAAGGTTGATTTTGTGATTACGGGCGGCGACCTGATCATGGATGCACTTGGACAAACCAGAGGTCGTGCCGATTCGTTGTACCAGATGTACAGCGGGCTGATGAAGGGATTTAAGATGCCTGTTCACAATACCGTTGGTAATCATGAGCTTTTTGCATTTTACAATAAAACCATCGATACCCTTGATCCGGACTATGGGGAAGGAATGTTTCGCCGGTACTTTGGAAACCCGTGGCAATCATTCGATTATAAAGGATGGCATTTCATTCTGCTAAAATCGATTGAGCAAACGCCAAAACGCGGTTATTATGGATTCATCAATGCTGTACAAATGGAATGGCTGAAGCAGGATCTGGCTAAAGTGAATGATAAAACACCCATCGTAGTATCGGTTCATATACCACTAATTACCGCGTACAATCAATGGCAGGAGGGCGGCCAGCAGGTTAATGGCGCCGGCTCAGTAATCACGAATGGCAAAGAGGTGATGGACCTGCTGCGGAAGAAAAACCTGAAACTGGTTCTTCAGGGACATCAGCATTATTATGAAGACCTGTATATGGATGGGGTCCATTTCATAACCGGCGGTGCTGTTTCGGCCGGCTGGTGGGGCGGTGCGCTGGGCAAGATGGAAGAAGGATATATGCAGATCAGGGTTACCGGCGATAAGATGGAGACGGAGTATGTGGATTATGGATGGGATGCGAGGAAGTGACGGGTGACGGGTGACGGGTGACAAGTGACGGGTGACTGAAGAATCGTGACACGTGACACGTGACGCGTGACACGAAAGACGAAAGAGGAGATTCGAGGACCAATTTTGAATTTTGAAATTACAGATTGAATTACAGCGATATTGATCGAAGATTTTGCAGTACTCAGCCGGCAGTTGGCAGAGCTCTGTGAATCTCTTAAAAAGAAAGTGTCCTGAGTACCGGGTTCGGGTCTTTAAGTAAGCTCTGTGTCTTTCTGTGTTCTCCGTGACTCCGTGGTTTAAATTTCTGAAACTCTGAAACACTGAAATATGAAACACCTAATCTCAATTACGTTCCTGATTATCCTACTAATCTCCTGCAAATCAGGCGATCAGCAGGCGTATGAATTCCGGATACCGGGATTGGCGGTCAATGTCAATGGAAACGGTGAAGTTGTTCGGATTGAATTTGCGGGCAAAGATCAGGTCCGTGATGTCCGGGCTTTGAGCAGTCTGGCAGATTGCAAGCCGGAAGGGAATATCAAGGTTATTAAAAAGCAGGATCAGGTTAGTTTTAAAAGGAAATGGATTTCAAATTCCACAGGAAATACCTGCACCCTGACTGATATATTTCGGCCGGGGAATGGAAGCATCCGGTGGAATATCGAGATCACCGGAATTAAAGGTACTTGGACCACTCCGATTGAGACGCGATTGATTTATCCCGATTCTGCAAAAGCCAAATTCTGGACTGCCTGGGGCGATCCGAGGCTTGGCGAAATCAAAAAACAGTCGCCTGACGAGCAATCATCACTGGGGATACTCCCCTCGGATATTACCGGCAACTGGAGCGATCCACTGATACCTATCCCATTTGTAAATGATACGATTTGGTACGGCGCCCCACCCTATAGCTATGAAAATCCCCGTCTGGGTTTTTGCCCGTTTCAGGGAAACCTTTTTGGCATTCCCATGGTTTCGGTATTGGAAGACCAGACTGATAGCGGTCTGAGTCTGATCCTATCGCCGGCAGATACTTTGCTTGATCTGAACCTACGGACCAGCACCTCAGGAGAATTGGTTTTCTCGCGGGAATATCATCGGATTACCTCTGGAAAAACCATTCATTTTTCGATGGATATTGTCGCTCACGAAGCCAGCTGGCGAGGGGGCCTACGCTGGATGACCGCTAATTATCCGGAATATTTTAATCCAAATATACCATTGGCCGATGAAATTGCCGGAACCGGAGCCTATTCCTCTCTGGAAACTGCTTTTGATCTGGCGAAAATGAAAAAGATGGCCTTTGGAGTGAACTGGAAAGCCAGCTTCGATTTTCCATATATGGGCATGTTTATCCCACCGGTAAGCAACGATACAGCCCGATGGCCAAGATTTGGCGGCGGTACAACATCGGTAAAGGACATGAGGGATTATGCTGCAAAAATGAAATCGCAGGGATTTCATGTGCTGAGTTATTTCAATGTAACCGAATTCGGTGCGGACATAACCGATCCGGTACCGGCAAAAAACAACGTTCCAGATCAGGATATTTGGCGGAATGCGAACGACTTTCTTTACGGAAAACTGAACGATGCAATTCTCCACGTGCCGGGTGCAGTATCGAAGGAAAAACTGGCCTTTTATCCGAAATCCAGGCCAAACGGACCTTACTTTACCTGGGGTAACGGGATTATCATGGATCCCGGCGAGCCTGTTTATCAGGAATTTTTGCTGGATCAGGCCAGAAAACATATCGATATGATTCCGGATGCTGAAGGAATTTGCATCGACCGGATGGACTGGCTAAGAATGTATAATGAGGAGCGCGATGATGAGGTAAGCTGGTTTGGCGATAAACCAACCCGGTCGCTACTGCTTTCCTGGCACAGCCTGCTTAATCAGCTAGGACCTCTGATGCACAAATCAGGAAAAGTTATTTTTATCAATAACCATGATAAGCGCATCGACCTACTGAAGCAGACTGATGGCTACTTTGATGAATTCACGTATGGAGGATCACCATTGAATCTTACCGCCCTGATGGGAATTCGCAGACCTGTTCTCGGCTGGACCAGCGAAGAGAAAAATCTGCGCCCGGATGCTGATGCATTTTTCCAGCGATACATGTATCTGGGAGTGTACCCTATGGCACCTTTTCCTGGTAACGACCATTCATTGCTGCCGGGGGAATGGGTTGACAAGCAGTATCTTGATTATGGTCCGATGCTGGAGATCCTGAAAGGTAAGAAATGGGTGCTTGAGCCAAATTGCATCGGAGTCGAGGGAGAAAATGCCAAAGTCAATCTTTTTGAAATAAAAGGTGGCTGGGCTATTCCGGTAACCTTTGGTCTAAAAGAAGGTACCGTGACGGTAATTCTCCGGAATGTTCCGGGAATGAAAGGTAAGCTTAGTGCTGAAGTTCTTTATCCGGGAAACGATAAGCCCGTGAAGATCGCCATTGACAAAACGACTAGTGAGATCAGGCTTGCCGTTCCTTTACAAAGAGGGTGTGCGATGGTGAAGATAGTCGGCAGTCAGCAGTAGGCAGTCGGCAGAAGAAAATAGTTGATAAGAAATTGAGTTCTGGTTCGTTAGTCAGGGAAAGATATTTTTACTTTGCATCTGGAACAGGATAGCAGTTTAGGTTAATATTTTATGGCATCGATTATAAAACGACTCGCGATTTATAGCTTCATTGCGCTTTTTTTTGTTTCTTGTAATAATCACAGCAGCAATGAATTAGCCGGACTGGTTGATCCGTTCATCGGAACAGATGCCACTGGGAACACTTTTCCTGGAGCTTCGATGCCGTTCGGGATGGTTCAGCTTAGTCCTGACACTTACAATGACGGTTGCTGCAGCGGATATCACTACAGAGATTCATCGATCGTCGGATTTTCGCATACTCACCTGAGTGGCACCGGGGTTGCAGATTTCGGTGACATATTGGTGATGCCCGGTTATCGTGGTGACGATAAAGGATCGAAATTCAAGCATAGCAGTGAGAAGGCTTCACCCGGCTATTACAGTGTTTATCTGGAAGATTTCAAAATAAAAGCAGAGTTGACTGCGACCAAACGGGTTGGTCTGCACCGATATACTTTTCCAAAATCGGACAAAAGCAGTATCCTGTTTAATCTGGAACATGGGATAATGAATGGTGACAAGCCACTCGACGATTGCTATATCAGGATAATAAGTGATACAGAGATTGAAGGTCTGCGGCATTCTCAAGGCTGGGCTTCTGATCAGTATGTATACTTCGTTGCGCGGTTTTCGGAGCCATTCAATACTCCTTCCTTAATACTCGACGGAACTCCGGCGGGTGATAGCAAAGAGATCAAGGGCAAATCGGTGAAAGCTGTTCTTAATTACAAGACAAAAAATGGCAAGCAGATACTGGTGAAAGTTGCCTTGTCGGCAGTAAGTGCAGACGGCGCACGTCGTAATCTGGATAGTGAGCTTTCCGGTTGGGATTTCGAGAAAATCGTGAACCGTGCAGAAAACGCATGGAATACTGAGCTCAGCAAAATCAAGGTAACCGGTGGTTCGGGTGACCAACAGAAAATCTTCTATACCGCACTTTACCATTCCTTGCTCACGCCAAATCTCTATTCTGATGTTGATGGTCAGTACCGCGGAATGGATCACCTTGTATATTCAGGGGAAGGGTTTGATTATTATACTGTTTTTTCACTATGGGATACTTACCGTGCCGTTCATCCGCTTTTTAATCTGATCGATCCGAAGAAAAATCTGGATTTTATCAAGACCATGGTAAAGCAATATGAGCAGACCGGATTATTGCCGGTTTGGGAACTTGCCGGATGTGAGAATAACTGCATGATCGGGTACCATGCAGTCCCGGTCATTGCGGATGCAATATTAAAGGGCTATAAAGATTTTAATGTAGATAAAGCTTTTGAGGCCATGCTGGCAAGCGGTGCGCAGAATATCGAAGGGATCGATGCCTACCGGAAGTTCCAGTTCGTGCCGAAGGAGCTAACCACAAATTCTGTTTCCAAGGCATTGGAATATGCCTACGATGACTGGTGTATCGCACAGGTAGCCAAATCATTAGGAAAAACCGAAGAATACAGGGATTATATCCGCAGATCGCAATACTATCAGAACCATTTTGATCCGTCAAGCGGGTTGATGCGGCCGAGGCATGATAATGGACAATGGCTGACACCATTTGATCCGTTTAAGGTATCGCTTCTCGATCAGGGCGACTATACCGAGGCAAATGCCTGGCAATATAGTTTCTATGTCCCACAGGATATCCCCGGGCTGATCAGGCTTTCCGGCGGGGATAAGCCATTTATTCAAAAACTGGATACTTTTTTCACCGTAAAGTCGGGTACAAGAAACACAATTTCTGATTTCGAAGGAATATTCGGGCAGTATGCGCACGGCAATGAGCCTAGTCACCATATGCCCTATTTGTACAATTATGCAGGTGCCGCATGGAAAACACAGGAAATTGTAAAAAGGGCTATAAATGAGTTTTACAAGGCCACTCCTGATGGTTTGTGTGGCAATGACGATTGTGGTCAGCTATCGGCATGGTATGTATTCAGCGCTTTAGGTTTTTACCCGGTTTGTCCCGGTTCGGATCAGTATGTTATTGGAAGCCCGATTTTCGACAAAGCTGAAATCACGCTTGACAATGGGAAAAAATTCATAATCAAAGCACAAGGTGCTGGAAACAAAAATCCTTATATTCATTCGGCCACTTTAAACGGTAAGGATTATCCGAATTCATTCCTTACCTATTCTGATATTATCAAAGGTGGCGAGCTTACATTCCGGATGAGTTCTGATCCTGAAAAGGGCTGGGGACTGGCAACGGCCAACCGTCCATCAGCTTTTGCTGTTGAACCCGAAAATCAGATCAAGCCTCTCGGAACCGAAAGATTATTCATGCCCGCCATTACAGCCGGAGGACTGATGTTCAGGGGGCAGACAAATGTTGAGCTTGCCTGCATTTCCGATGGAGCCGAGATTCATTACACAACCAACGGAACTGAACCACGGATCACATCGGAACTTTATTCGAAACCTTTTACGATTTTTCGCACCTCCAGAATTCGTGCAAAAGCTTACAAGGCAGGGATTATTGAAAGTGAAACAGCTGCGGCCGACTTTTATAAAAGCTCCATTGATCCGCAATCGCCACGGCTTAAAGTCTCCTATATGGCACCTCCGTTTGAGAGGGACCATCTGGGAAGGAAAGCTGACGGCAGCTATTCGCCAAATTTCAAGGCTGGCGGAAGCATGGCACTTATCGACGGGAAAACAGGCGGTGCTGATTTTACGGATGGCCGGTGGCAGGGTTTTGAGGGGAAAGATATGGAGGTTGTCATTGATCTTGGTCGGCAGATGCCCGTATGGCGAATTACCTCAAGTTTTCTGCAGAGCTTGTCGGTTTGGATTTTCCATCCTGTTGAAGTAAGCTTTTATATATCAACTGATGGGGAGAAATTTGAGATGATGGGAGTTACCGATAATTACCCCGATCGTGCCACAATTAATGATGGGAAGAAATTTTTTGAGGTACTGATTTTCGGCGCCCAGGCCAGGTACATCAAGGTCAATGCAAAAAATATCGGACGCTGTCCGCCGTGGCATCAGGGCTCAGGTGGTGCGGCGTGGCTGTTTTGCGACGAGGTAATTGTTGAATGAAGTAAGAATGAGGAGATTCGAAATCCAATTCTGAATTTTGAAGTGGGAGATTCAAGTGTACCAAATTCAATCATTCTGGCTCAAATACCACCTGACCTTGTAATCTCAAAATTCAAAATTGGCCCTGGAGCTTCATCTTTCTTCCTTTATCCCAGCTCCGCTTCCTTCTTATCGAGCTCCTTCAGGATCTCGTCGACTTTCCCTTGCATCTGCGTGAGCTTGCCCGAGAACAATTCCTTGTAATACTGAATTCCTTCGCGTATTCCCTGCTGGAATGAATCGAGTGTCTTTTTCTCCTTCGGATTTGCCGGATTCAGTCGCGGAGCAAGTCTGTTTTTCAGATAATCGACATAAATACCCAGCTCCTTAACGAACATATGAGGCCGGTCGGTGCGCTCCATAATATTGTTTTTACCATAGATATGTCCCACCATTTCCGGCAGGGTTACTTCCTTGGTAAAATATACGAGGTTTGGTCCGGGGCATACGGAAACGCCCGCTCCTTCGGCTCTATGATTCAAATCATTAGCCAGCAAAGAGGAAGTACCCAGACCGACACATATACACGATTTCTCCACGATAGCATCAAACTTTGCCTTATATTCTGCCTCACTCAGGCCCAAATGATCCAATTGATCGATCTTCAGCTGCTGATACTCCCGTGATGCGGTGCAAATGGCTTTATCGGTAAATTCAGTATCCAGACTGGCATATTGTTTTGGACAGGGACTACCCGGTTCACCTTTAATGATTCGGGCTTCCTTTTCGACGTCCTTCGTATTACCCCGAAGCGAATAAAATGGAACACCCAGAGGTGAAATCCCACTCAGGTACACGTCATCTTCTGTTGAGGCTGCCAATTGGTGGCGGGTTTCTTCGTCCATGGTTACGGCCTCAGGAACCAGTAAAAAGGGTGATCCCCAGCCTACTGAATCCAGTCCATAATAATCCATAAGGAACTCTTGCTCCTCGGCAGTACCAACGCCTCCCTGGGCAGTGATGCGCATTTCCGGAATTTCAGCCGGAACAGGACGGTTTCTGGCAATCAGTGCCTGCGACCAGATTTCGTGCACTTCATGGGTAAGTTCCTCTCTCGAATTCTTAAAAGCTTCGAGAATTGGTCCCAGCAGTGCTCCGTCACTAGCGAAAGCATGGCCACCACAATTCAAGCCCGATTCAACACGATATTCAGATACCCAAATCCCCTTTTTAGCCAGATATTTTCCCTGGATAATTGCAGATCTGTAATCACTGACTTTAAGTACAATTTTCTTTTTGATATATCCCGACTGATCCGGATAAAAATCATCGAAGTTCTCCAGGTAAGCATACAACCTTGGGTTCATACCGGCTGAAAGAACGATGGATGATTCCAGGTTACTCTCGGCGAATCCACGGAGAGCAGCATGTGCATCGTTAAATTCAGGAGGCAGAGTTTCGCCCGAAAGGTAATTTTCCTTATCGAGCTTGGTCATAATATTTACATCGATAGACCCCGGACGTAAACGATTGGCAGCCCATTTCTTTATCTCGGCCATACTTGCCTTAGCTGCAATCAGATCATTAAATTCTGTTTTAAGAGTGGAAAAATCAGGCAACATTTCAATATAACGGTCGAACTCGTCTTTCTTTTCAATGGCTGCAAGCTTAATCTCTTCGAATTTTTCCTTGACCATGGTATCCACCAGATTCAGATAAGAAGTTATCCTCTTGGCCCTGAAGTCTTTAATTCGTCTGGATATCGGTTGAAAGGGAATATTCAATTTGTGGCTGTAGAATTCTCTCATCTTCTCCATCAGTATATCATCGACCAGAGAAATAACTGAAGAGATACCATAAGGAGCCACCCTCACAGCGGTATCAATGGAGTATCCAATGCCCATTACGGGTATATGGAAAGTATGAGGATTACCTAAGTGGTTCATTTTATGCAACTTTTAAAATATGAGGTAAAGGTACGGCGAAAACAACTGTGATAACCGTAACAGCTAAAATAAGGCAAAGGGCAGGAGGGCAAAAAGGCTCAAGTAAAGGCTCAAGGCACAAGGCGCAAGGCGCAAGTGAAGGAAGAAGGAAGAGGGAACTTGTAGGGGAGGAGCCATGACTCCTCCCTTGTCGGCAGGTTGCAGTAATTCGAATGACTGTAGTATCTTTGGGGAAGGATAAACCTATCAGTAGATTTTATGAAAGCAGCAGACTTTGAAATCAAGGAGCTCGGGCGGGCAAATAGCCGGTCGCCGCTGAATGATGAAGGCCGATGTAAACCATTATTCGGTTTTGTTACTGACCATGACCGGATCCTTTACGAAACCTCGCTGCTTAAGTTTGAGAAATTCCGTGAAAACGGCCAGGTTCCTATTTCCTTTGAAAAGGCTGGTCCCCGGGAATTCATTTATTTCCAGCCCTCTAAAACAAAAATTGGAATTGTTACCTGTGGCGGACTTTGTCCAGG
>CAIXHD010000174.1 GCA_903919065.1 uncultured Bacteroidota bacterium | reverse complement strand
CAGCGCCTCCATCAGCCGGTTTAAGGGAGTTAAACGCAGGCAGTATCCGTGTATCCATAAACACTTCACCATCACGGGTCCAGGGCAATGGATTGTAAACGACAACCCGCGGTTCTTTAATGCTGACATTATCAGCAAGTGCGGCAATAGCATCTGCATATGGTTCAGCAATAAGCCGTTCCACAGAGTTAACATAATCAGCGTGGTCCTTCCACGACTTTTCCATCAGCAGGTATTGAGGTGGCAGCCCTTGTGCCCAAAGAGTGTTCCAATCGGGGCCATAAGGCATTTTTAAATAATGTTGATTTGCCAGTCCCCAGGTATGTTCACTGTATAGCATGCTCTTTTCGTAAGCCTGAGCAACGATTTTCGAGATGTCCGGAATATAGATGCCCCAGCATTTTTCGAGTGTTGTAAGCTCATCCACTCCACCGATTTCGGGTCGAATATTTTGTGCCAGCTTGCTGGCGGCAGGTTGGCTCATCGGTCCGTGAATCCAGACATCACCAATATCACTTCTGACGACTGGAAGTTGGCTTAGGTCCTCTTTCAGGATCAGGTTGGCGAAATCGTCCATGCTACCTGCACGTGCTTTTATCCCTTTGCTCTCATAAAAAGCAAGATCCTTAGCAACAGTTTCAGGTGCCGGAGGGCCCTGATTATCGCCGGTCATATTTATATATACCCAGTTTTTATATGGCCAGTTATCAGGCGGCATCGGATTGCTCCCATAACCATTGTTATACAGTGTCAACAATTGAGATCCATCCGGCCCTTCCCACCAGAACATCAACGGGAGTCCATGTTCCATGTTCACCACCGGTCCACCCATATGATAAAACCGGATGCCGGCATTTGAAAACAGGGTCGGCGTAAACCAGGATTGGCCCGGCACATCACTCATTTTGGCACTGATTGACAGTGGTTGCCCGAACTGACGGGAGATAGTGGATGAAATATTAAGACCACGCACCAGATCCTCCATTTCCGCAGTCTCTGTATGGGTTGTAAAAGGGTAACCATGAACAACGAGATTCCCATCGCGGATGGCCTGCTCGATTTTCTTACGACGTTCAGGAGCCTGACCTTCCCAAAGCATTTGCTTCATCGGCCAGCCCGAGACAGTCCACACAAACTGTTTTTCCTTTGGCTGATGGCTGTTCTTCTCTATTGCTTCCAGAACCCTATCGACCATCTCCGTTCGATATTCATGCACAACATCATGAACTGTTGACGAGTACCCTATATCGAAATGTGTTTTATAAACGATAATGACATTTTCGACTGCGGATTTTTTTGGCTGACCCTGAAGACCGAAAAATATAAGGGCGGCGGAAAAGAGGGCAATAAGGTGTTTCATGGGTAAAAAGGTATCAGGTTTCGGGTATCGGGTATCGGGTATCGGGTGTCGGGTTCCCGCTTCCGCGGGAATGACAGAAAAGGGATGCAAGGCAGGATGCATTCCGGAAGAACGCTATTGCGGAATAATAATGCTCCAAGGTATACTTGATCATGAAATCTCATAATTCAAAATTGGTCCTGGTCTTAAAAAAGTGAATTCATCGGGACCGGATTATGATTAAAAAGCCTTTGCCACCGGGGACCATCAGTTTGTTAAGGGCTACATTTTTTTGAGCCGTCTGAAAATCCTTCACTTCCGGAATGGTTATTTCAGCTTTTGCCGGATTTATTCCGAGTTTAACCCAATCCACAATTAAAGTTGTGGGTTGATCCTTCTTGCTCCAGTTGGCGACGGAAATAATGGTGCAATCCTTTCCTTTATAAACGGTTGCTTTAACCATGGCATTTGCACAGGTTACCGGGCAGTTTTTATCCCAGTAACCAATCATCTCCTTGCTTTCTATCTGATTATCATCCCAGAATTTCCAGATAGCGGCCGGGGGATTGGCAGTCCATCCTGCCCGGTTGGATATTCCAAAAACCATACCCCGCCATGGATTTCCACCGCCCTCGAGCATCTGTCCGGGCAAGCCAAAAGGTATCCCTGACACTTCGATGAGCCAATGATCGGGCATGCGATTATAATCACGACCTTCACCAATCCAGACCAGATCGAAATAGGGCAACAGATCCATGTATAAATTCAGGCAATTGGTATAACCTGCCCATTGGTTAAAGTGATTCCAGCTATGCAGATCCATGCGGCCATCGGGACGGTACCGATCAATAATTTTCCGTGCCCTCATCAAGGTAAATCTATCGAGGGCCGAATCATCAATATATACTCCATCGATTCCAATATTCTGAACCATCCAGTCGAGGCCGGCTATGTAAAAATTGTTCAGACGGCTATCCGGAGTGGTGATTACCGAGAGATCTGTCTCCCCTTTGAATTTTCCCTCATTTACCAGGTTGAACCATGCCGGAATATATTTACCGTTGAGGTTTTTCTTTAGCCACTCATCAGGACCATTCGGACAAATCAGCGTTCTGCAATTGTCGCCAGGTCCCGGGAAGATGACCTCACCATTCAGACTGTAAAAGGCCCGGAATTCGGGAAGATTTTTCGTGAGTTCCCGGGTGGTGTAATAGAATTTCATCCTCAGTTCAGCCTGGTGCGCATCCGATACCAATTTTGTTAGTTCGGCTGTATTTTCATCCAGATACGGATAATTGATAAATGGATACAGGTCCTCAGCGTGATGAATATTGATCATATTCGCTCCGGCAGCTTTTGCATTTGCGATCTTAACTGAGGTG
>CAIXHD010000173.1 GCA_903919065.1 uncultured Bacteroidota bacterium | reverse complement strand
TGGGCTTTTATAAGGGTGATATTTTTACCGAGCAGCCGGAGGAGGAGCGCGACGTAAAGCCGATCCTTGACCTGCTGAAGAAAATCAAGCCGGATATTATCAGTGTTACGATGGATCCCGAGGGGAGCGGTCCGGATACACACTATAAAGTTTTGCAGGCGACTGCGGCGGCTCTCAGGAAACTCCGTGATGAACAGACGGAAGAAATGTGTAGGGGAGGAGCCGTGCCTCCTCCCGATTTCGCCGACACTGACGGAAGACAGAAGACGGAGGACATAAGGATTATCGGTTACCGGAATGTGTGGTACCGGTATCATCCGGCGGAGGCAAATGTTTATCTGCCGGTGTCGCTGAACAGTCTGGCGGTTTTAAAGAACAGCTTCAGACAGTGTTACCTGAGTCAGGTTGATGCTTCGTTTCCCAGTCCGGAGCTCGATGCCCCATTCTGCGATCTGGCCCAAAAGGTGTGGGTTGATCAGTTAAAAGAAATTCAGCTTTTGCTCGGGAAAGATTATTTCTACGAGAATGAACGGCCGCTTTTGAGGGCAACGCATGGGCTGATATTCTATAAAGAGCTCACGGTGGATGAGTTTTTAAGTGAGGCTTCGGAGCTTGCGCGGAGGACGGAGTAATTATGCTCGGCTGGCGCCTCGCTAACTATGCTCGCTGCGCTCGCTAATTATGCTCCCTTCGGTCGCTAAATGTCGCTGCGCTCCTGACTATGCTCCCTTCGGTCGCTAATTGTCGCTTCGCTCCTGACTATGCTCCCTTCGGTCGCTAATTGTCGCTTCGCTCCTGACTATGCTCCCTTCGGTCGCTAAATGGTTCGCCTGCGGCTCACTAAATGTCGCTGCGATCGTTAATTGAAAAAAATCGGACAACATTTTTCCATTTAGGTAGCACTTATGCATCTATAATTCATATTAAACAACTTATTATGGATGCACAGAAAGTGTTCGATTTATCAATGGAGTGTAGTCAGAAAATATGGGACAGGGTAATGGAATGGAAATATTTCGAAAAGGATACCATTGGCAAACAGTTAGTCAGATCGGCTGATTCTGTCAGTGCAAATCTGATTGAAGGGGCGGGGCGTTATCATTTCAAGGACCGAAACTTGTTTAGCATTTATTCCCGTGGATCACTTTTTGAAACACATTGCTGGCTTGAAAAGGCCAAGAACAGGGGACTCATAACTAAACCACAGTTTGATGAGTTAAAAATGGACTATGATCTCCTTCATTTGGAAATCAATAAAATGATTCAGAATACCAGACGGCAAATACTAAAGTAACTATGCTCGCTGCGCTCGCTAATTGTCGCTACGCTCCTGAATGGTTCGCTTCGCTCACTAATTGTCGCTACGCTCCTGATTATGCGCTGCGCGCTAATTAACAATTAGCGAGCGAAGCGAGCATAGTTAGTGAGCCGCAGGCGAACATAATCAGGAGCGTAGCGACAATTAGTGAGGCGCCAGCCGAGCATAGTTAATAATCGTAGTAAAGATTCCGCAACGAATTCCTGATGCCGAAAGTGAACCACAGGCTGTGCTTATCGCCTGCTTCAGTGATCTGATGTCGGTCGGTGATGGTTGCAAAAATGTTGAATAATGAGGAGGGATTGAACAGATACGATGCTGTTAATGATTTGTAAGTTAGGGTGGTGGATAAGCCCTGGCCGATAAAGTTCCCGTATCGGCTGACCATGGTTTCGTAATTCTTAAAGATATCCTGCCCGTAATTAAGACTGTCGTAATCAGCGCCAAATTTGGCCAGACTGTATCGGGCTTCCAACGTAAATCGATTCAGGTTTAGTCTGGCAAAGTTTACCCATTCAAAAAAATTGGCCCCCAGCGGATGCGCCAGAGTTTGACTCATATGGCCGTAATTTACTTTTCTCGACCAATGGGAATAGGTGTATGGGCGGGCGAAATTGAATTCGGTCTGGAGAAATATAGCACTGGGGATTACTTTCGGTGTTTCGAAACTCGTAACGCGTGACCCGGAGGAATGCATTTCCCGGGGTTCCGTGTCACGTGTCCCGTGTTTCGTGTCACGTCTTTCCTGGGGTTCCGTGTCACGTGTCCCGTGTTTCGTGTCACGAATCCTGAAGTACGTTTTAGCGCCTATCTGGCCTGCAATTTTGTTCGCAAAGATGCCATCCTGCAATTTAATATGACTGATTGCGATGTCGTCGATTAATAATTGGCCGTATAAAAAGGTGTTATCGAAAAAGCGGTAATCGAGATTCATTCCAACAAGTGCATTATCCGGGGAGCCTACGGTCCATTCAGTCGGGCGAAGGAATATCACGGGATTCAGATAAGTGAGTTCAAATCCTCTTTGATGCAGGCTGTCCCTTCCTTGCCAGATCACGGCATCGAAAAAGGAAACCTCCAGTCGGTTGGTGATGGAATAGGAGAGGTAGTGGAAGGCTCCGTATTTTTTCTGATACGATCCGAGCGGCCCATCACGGTAGGCATTATCCTGAAATTCTGCCCAGAGATTGGTATAATGTATGCGCCACAATTTTGTATCGATCCTGAAATAGGGAGCATTGGGTGCCTGATCGGAAAGCAGCATCGAGCGGTATCCGTTGCCGAAAAAATTCTTACCCTGACCGGCCTCAAAAGTGAAATACTTGTTGGGCGTGTATCGAACCCAGCCAGTTGCGTAGCTCGGCTCCCAAACCTCGTTTTCCCGATAAAAGAACCCCTGTCCCGGCAATCCTTTCGACTTCCACGCCAGCGAATCGATATAAGTTGGATATTTCCCCTGCGACTCTAAATAATTTGCGTAAAACTCGAACGTGGGACTGACAGTCTTCAGTTTCCGGTCTTCCGTCTTCAGGTCAATCTTCCCATACCACTGCATTCCCCTCGTATTCACCCAGGTATTGGCCGGGCGGTAAATATCCCGACCGAGTTCGCAATCAAATACCGGATCTGCCGTGATCAGGAATCCAGGCCTTTTTATCAGGATAAGGTTTTCATGAAATACCTTGTCGTATAGTCGGTTAGTCCATTTTTTCCCAGATGGCTTATACGGCGTTGCAGGCATCTGGGTAAAAAAGTAAAGGTCGCGTATCGAGGAATGATTCAACGTATCTCTTTCTTTTCTGCTACTAAACTCCTCACCTCCTAAACTCCCTTTCTGCTCCTCACCTCCTAACCTCTTCTTTTGCTCCTCTCCTCCTAACCTCCTCACCTTCTCTCCTATTGAGCTTTCCTGTAAGTATTCATAATGCCTCAAATCCTGCGCAGTCATTGCGCCGGCGAACAGTATGGAAATCAACAGGATGAAGTAGCGGTGCATACTTTGATTTTTAGGTTACGGAAGCCGGGTTTAAAGCGAAAAGTAGTCCATATTTTCCACTTTGTTGCGGTAAATTCCTTTCACGTCAACAATCAGGCCATTGGGTCTGAGCCACTTCTGAAAATCTGCAGCCCGGAATCCGAGGTATTCCCGGTGTGAAACTGCAATAATGACCGCATCAAATTCATTCTGTGGCAATGTGGTCAGGTCTTTCGAACCATTTATATCGATATTATATTCGCGTTTAACCTCTGCGGGGTCGGCATGGGGGTCAGCGATGGTTACCGATACCTGGTACGATTGCAGTTCGCGGATCAGGTCGGCCACGCGGGTATTCCGGATATCCGATACATCCTCTTTAAAGGTAAATCCGAGCACCAGTATTTTAGATTGCCTGATATCGAGACCTTTAGCCAGAATTCTTTTTACGGTTTGCTTGGCGATGTATAATCCCATTGAGTCGTTGACATAGCGTCCAGCGAGAATTACATGTGGATGATAGCCCAGCTTTTGCGCCTTATAAGTGAGGTAGTATGGATCGACGCCGATGCAGTGACCGCCTACCAGTCCGGGTGAGAATTTCAGAAAATTCCACTTGCTTCCGGCTGCCTCGATAGCCTCATAAGTATTGATGCCCATCTTGTTACAAATAATCGACAGCTCATTCATGAGGGCGATATTCAGGTCGCGTTGGGTATTTTCGATGATTTTGGCAGTCTCGGCCACTTTGATAGATGACACGGGGTACACGCCCGCCACGACCACAAGTCTGTAAAGTGCTGCGATTGTGCGCGATGACTCCTCATCGCATCCGGAGGTAACCTTTACGGTATTTTCGAGTTGATGAACATGATCGCCCGGGTTGATCCTCTCCGGACTAAATCCGCATTTAAAGTCGATAATATATTTTAGTCCCGATGCCTGTTCCAGGATGGGGATGCATTCTTCCTCCGTGCATCCGGGATATACCGTTGATTCATAGATTACCAGATCGCCTTTTTTCAAGGCGTGACCCACAGTTTCGGTAGCTGATCGCAGCGCATCGAGCTTGGGAACGTTATGATCGTCGACCGGTGTTGGCACGGCAACAATATATACGCGTGCTGTTTTCAGAATATCCGGCAGGGTAGTGAATTCGGCCTGAATGCCTTTGAATTTTTCAGGTGCACTTTCGCCCGACGGATCGAATCCTTTTCTGAGCTGTTTAACGCGATCATTATTAACATCATATCCTATTACGGGCATCTTTTTGCCGAATGCAAGAACGAGCGGCAGTCCCACATATCCCAGGCCGATAACAGCCAAAGAGGCCTTTTTGCTCAACAGATCTTCTATAAGTGGGGTCATTGGGTTCAGAATTTAAACGTAAATATAATAAATATGCTTCGCTAGCGCTCAGCTAATAGGTCGCTTCGCTCCTAATTGGTTCGGCTGGCGCCTCACTAATTGGTCGGCTTCGCCTCCTAAAAGGCGCTTCGCGCTAAGAGGATCCCGCTTAATTCTGTTTTATGCAACGGGGTCCCCGCCTCCGCGGGGATGACAACTCTGACGAGGGTGCAGTTATTGGCGAGGCTTCACCTGGCGTATTTAGCGAGCGCAGCGAGCCTATTAGGAGGCGAAGCCGACAATTAGCGAACGAAGTGAGCCTATTAGTGAGCCGCAGGCGAACCTTTTAGGAGGCGAAGCCGACAATTAGCGACCGAAGTGAGCCTATTAGTGAGCGAAGTGAGCCTATTAGTGAGCGCAGCGAAGCCTATTAGTTAGGCGCCAGCCGAACCTCTTAGGAGGCGCAGCCGACAATTAGTGAGGCGTTAGCCGAACCAATTAGCTGAGCGTTAGCGAAGCCTATTAATGAGGCGCTAGCCGAATATTATGTACGAGCTCGATTGCCGCGCGGGAATCGGTGATCCCAAACCCCCTGCCCTCCAGAATTTCAGTGTAGCTTTTAGTGTGCAGATCAGTAAACCCTTCGCTGAAATCCAGCAGTTCCTCATTAATGGTGAGCTGGCGAAACGTACGCTGGCCTTTTTCTCGTATGCCGGCCGGAAGATCATTTTCATCTATCGAGAGAAACCATTCCACATCGGCATTTTTCAGGGTTAGTTCGCCCTGGGCCTTATCGGACTGATATATAAGAACTTTACTCTGATCTGGAGCGCCAAAAAGAGAGATCAGCAAGTCGAAAAAATGTATGCCGATATTGGTTGCGATACCGCCGGATTTCGACTCATCGCCCTTCCAGGAGTGATGATACCACGATCCGCGGGGAGTAATATAGGTAAGCCTGACTTTCGGTCGCCCGGTGAAATTGAATTCGCGACCGGTAACTGCCTGATGTAGCCTTAGTTGAAGTATGTTCCAGATGCGTTTGCCAGTTTCGTGCTCGAATTGCTCAAGCGTATCAATATTCCACGGATTCAGCACCAGAGGTTTTTCGCAAACGGCATCAGCACCTGAGCGCAGGGCCCAGCGGATATGTGCATCATGAAGGTAATTGGGAGAGCATATCGAGACAAAATCCAGTGATGGCGGATTACGGCGGAGCTTATCAACATGACGATCGAAACGTTCAAACTCGGTGAAAAAATCAGCCTTTGGGAAATACTGGTCGAGAATGCCTACGTTATCGTGCGGATCGAGGGCGCAGAGCAGGTTGTTTCCGGTTTCCCTGATGGCTTTCAGATGGCGGGGCGCAATATATCCTGCTGCACCTATGAGGGCAAAGTTCTTCATTTTATTTTGATAAAGTTCCGTAAAGATAACGATACGCTGTTAGTTACATTGTATTGTTAATGTAGAATAGAATGTTCAATTAAGGGGCTAAAGTGATACTTTTGCGCCATGGGATTTTTTCGCAATAACAATAACGGATTAACTGATTTTTCCGCGATCGCCACTGACCTGCACTGTCATGTTCTGCCTGGTATGGATGACGGGGCAGCCACGATGAGTGAATCGCTGAAAATGCTCACGGAGATGGCCCGGCTGGGTTTTACAAAGATTATCGCTACGCCGCATGTGGTATCGACGCTCTACCCGAATACGAGGGAACAGATACTTGGGCAGGTTTCGCATCTCCAGGAGGTTATAGAGGAAAGGCTCAAGGCTCAAGGCTCAGGGCAGAATGAAGGGGATAAGGCTCAAGGCGCAGGGCTCAAGGAAGGGGATAAGGCACAAGGCGCAAGGATCAAGATTGAGGGGTCGGGGGAGTATCATATGGATGATGAGCTGCTTGGGTTGGTACATAGTGGTGAGGTGATACCTTTCGGGAAGCTGAATTATCTGCTGGTGGAGTTGCCTTGGTCGAAGCCCTGGTTTTCGTATGAGGAGGTGCTTCGCGAGATACAAGCCGCCGGATATGTTCCGATAATTGCCCATCCCGAACGTTATGCCTGGCTGATGGGGAACATGAAATTGTATCAGAAGTTAATAGATATGGGCATGCTTTTTCAGCTTAACCTGAATTCGCTCAACGGTTTATATGGATTTCAAGCCCGGATGGCCGCACATCAGCTGATAGATGCGGAAATGATCAGTTTCACAGGTTCCGACGCTCATTACATGGGTCACGTTAATGAGCTGTCGAAAGTGCTGCAGAACAAGCATTTCGCCAAGCTGGTGCATAGTGGCAGACTGCTGAACAGCGAACTTTGAAATTTATTATCATACGAATTATTGTACTTTTGAATATTGTAGCTTAATAATAAATGATTTCCAGGGAAGATATACAGGCGATAACAGAGCGGCTTAAACAACCTGAAATCGAAAAGGTGATTCTTTTCGGTTCTTATGCACATGGCACGCCACACAAGGACAGTGATCTGGATCTGATGGTGGTAACAAAAGAGAAGAAAATTCCATCGAGTTTTCAGGAAAATCTGGATATCTATATAGCAATTAACAACTATATATTAGATTATTGCAAGAAATTTCCGATTGATCTGATTACCTATACCAAGGGTGCCTACGAGAGATTTCTTGATAAGAACAGTTCATTTTCCCAAACGATTGTCAATGAAGGAGTAGTCTTATATGAAAGAAAAGGTGACTGATTGGTTGAAGGTGGCTGAGACCGATATCAATGTTGCAGAAATTCTGATTAATCACGAGCATCTGGCACCCAGTATTGCGTTTCATTGTCAGCAGGCTATTGAAAAATCCCTAAAAGCTATTCTGGAAGAGAATGATGCTGAAGTTCCTAAAATTCATAGACTTATAACTCTTTTTGAATTGATGCCCGATGGGATGCCTACGAAGAATGAAATTCACGAAATAGTTAAAGCGTCCAAGAGTATATTTTTGGATGTAAGGAAATCTCTGACTTAAGGAAATCCTGCATATTCTATGAACTTTACCAGAAGAGTTACGCGCGTTGTTAATATCGGAGGGGTGCCGCTTGGCGGGACTTTCCCCGTGCGGGTGCAGACGATGACCAATCTGCCTACGTCGGATATCGACGGACAGGTGGCACAGATTCGTCGTGCTGTGGAAGCAGGTGCGGAATATATCAGGATAACAACACCAACACTGGCAGATGTTGAGTTTCTGAGGCAGATCAAAGAAAGAATGAATGAGCACCCGGAAGATTTTATGGTTGGG
>CAIXHD010000172.1 GCA_903919065.1 uncultured Bacteroidota bacterium | reverse complement strand
TGGCAGTTTCAGCAGCTTCTGCCTGAAGATAAAGAGGGAGTAAAGTGGATACAGCTTGAAAAAATTAATCAGATGCATCCGGCCGGACAAAATGAGACCCCGAAATCCGGCTACACCGAACCTATTTATAAGCAACCCACCAAAAGGCTTTGTGCCATGCTCGATGTCAGTGACAATCCTCACCAGGTAGATACTTACAGGCATTATAAAGCCCCTGCCGGAGTCATCGACATGCAGATTTACATGATTGGCACCCGGCTTTATATGGTGATGGAAACGCAGACTGATTTCAAGTGGAACAAGAAAATGAAATGGGAACTGATGGACAACGTGTTCGATCTGAACCGTGATTTTTAGTTATCCCTGAGCATCTCTTTTACCAGATTCAGGTCACCGTCGGTTTTGGCCGGCTGCAGTTTCAGCAGTCGGGCCAGCAGCGCATAGATATTGACATTTTCGAATGTCGGCTGCACAAATCCCTTCTTGAATGATGGCCCCGAGGCATAGAATATCCCGTGCATATCGCGGTTATCCGGATCATATCCATGCATCCCCAGGCTATATTGAGCCTTGAGCCCTGAGCCTTGTGCCTTTTCCCCTGCCTTGAGCCCTGAGCCTTGTGCCTTGTGCCTTATCTCCAGACCCCAGGCGCTGTCGGCCTCCACAATCAGCTCCGGAATGCGTATATGAGTGCCATAATGATAGCTCGCCGGCAGTTCGGTCCGTTTCCACACCTTGATGTGCGGAGTCGATTTTAGCTTATTAAAAAGCTCTTCTGAAGCCCCTGGCTCCGGCTCAAGGGTGAGCACCGGACTTCCCCCGTTTATGCGTTTTATTTTTTTAAGGTCGACAATATCTTCCAGAAAGACTTGTTGCCCGGCCGGGATTTTGCCCATTCCATGATCGGAAAGAATAATCAGGTCGATCGCCAGGGAATACTTTTTCTCAATGCTTTTCAATCCGTCCATCAGGTTGCCCACCAGCTTATCCAGGTTTTCCACCACGTTCTGTGTTTCAGGGCATACAGGTCCGTAAGTGTGACTGGTTTTATCGGGTTCATCAAAATAAAACATCACCAGTTCGGGCCGTAAATCAGAAGGCATGGACAGCCATTTAAAAACAGTATCGATTTGCTGCTCGTAAGGTAATCCGGATTCGTATTTCTTGGCGATTTCGGGCTGGTAATACTCATTACTTTCCGTGCCAACCCAAAAATAAGCTGCTGTTTTCACTCCCTGCTGTTCTGCGGTTTCCCAGATGGCCTCCCCTTCCCAGAATGTTGAGTCTTCAACAGCCTGCCGGTCGCCCATGCGAAAAACCCGGTCGAGTTTCGGATCATAAAAACTGTTCTGGACGATTCCGTTATGATCGGGGTATAAACCTGTGGCGATGGCATAATGGTTTGGGAAAGTTTTGGAAGGATAGCTTGGCTTGAGCGACTCCGCCTTACATCCCGCCTTGGCGAGCCTGTTGAGGTTAGGCGTATTGTAAATGTTGGGATAATCCCAGCGGAAACCGTCCATAGAAAGAACCACAACGCTCCTGTCTTTATTCTTCTTACCTCCTTTAGCCTCACCAGCCTTCAGCAATGCATCAATTGTGAGGATTTGGCCCAAACTTAGATATATATCATTTCGGGCATAAGTTTTGAATCCCTGAAGAGAAAACTTAACACTATATGGGCCTCCGCTCTGGATATTTGGCAACCGGTAAAAGCCTTTACCATCTGAGATTGCTGCATAAAGCGAACCCGTTGGAACATGTGTCGCAATCACCTTTGCGCCAGTCAAGGGCAGCCCGTCAGTACCGGTAACCTTTCCAACCATAACAGAAGTGGAGATCTGGGAAATGCCGGAGAAAGAAAATGGAAGAATAAGGGTGATGAGCAATAAATACTTTTTCAACATTGCAAGATGGTTAGAGTTTGCAAAATTACCAATATCTGTTTGGTTTGCCACCCCATATCAATAAAAAACCGCCCCGGAAATCCGGGGCGGTCTCTGATATAAAGCTAACAGAATTTAGTTAAACAGATAGCGTGCGCCAATCTGTAAGAACCAGCACTGATTATAGTTTGAATACGTTGAGAAAGTTTGTGACAAATAATTCCCTTTTGCATCTTTTTCCATCGAGTAGGTCGGAACATTGTTGGCATCTTTCCCTGCATATTTCAATATCTGACCGTTGTTTGAGGCATACATGTTCTTGCTTACGCCCCAGGTACTGTTGATCAGGTTACCAAAGTTCAGGAAGTCCAAACTTAATTGTAAAGTATTGGTGGATTTTCCGGCTTTGATGCTGAAATCCTGTACAAATCGCAAGTCAAAACGGTTCACCCAAGGTGCTACAACTGAATTTCCCTGAGCATATTCTCCTTTATGGGCTGTCAGATATTTATCCTGTTCCATAAATGCGAAAAATGCATCTTCGTCTGCAGGACTTACAAATTTAATATCGCCCTTTGCGTTCGGTATGTAGATCAGGTCCGTAGCATAACCATCACCGTTCATATCGTTTTTATAGGTGAAGTTATAACTGTAAGGTGCATATCCTGAGTAGAACAGGCCAAAGGTAGTTGCCATATGGTTGTTCAGGTAAGGAATTTTGTACGATAAGGAACCAATAGCTTTGGTAGGTACAACATATTGTGACCGCTGAACCAATGGCACATTAGGGCCGTTAACTTCATACAAACCGCTATAAGCTGAAGATGCGTTGCTACCTGGCATACCGGAAATCTCTAACGATTCGGTTTTGGTATACGCAGCCATGATATTCAAATTCTTAATGGGTTCTGCGATAAGAGTAATGTTCGCGATTGCGCCCCATCCTTCGCTATTATTTGATAACATGTATGCATCTTTGGCTGTATAGGTAAGAGCAGCTTTGGCAGGATAAATATATCGGTCATCCGGTCCGCTGAATTTCTGCCATGAAGAATCAGGTTGCTTCAGGTTGTAGTTTTTCAGCATAACACCATTGATAGTTTTGGTATAGATAGCTTCCAGGGTTATGGTCATCGGGAATGAAACCGGAACTTTATAATCTACTGCCAGGGAAGATTTCCATACCTGTGGCATTTTGAAGTTCGGATCAATTCCGTTTATAGTGCTGGGCAATACCCCTTTATCGGAGGTAATTGTATTTGGAAGACCCAGTAATGTGATCAGCTCATTCACGTCGGTGACCATCTTGCCGGATAACAAAGCCAGTTTAGGATCTACGCTTTTGATGGAACCATCAGCATTGTATTTGGTTACTGCAGTATAGCTACCCTGTACCATTCCCGAGTTGGTTGGCATGTTGGTGAAGAACACCAGTGGCAACCTTCCAGCAAACAGTCCGGTACCTCCGCGAACTTTCAAAGACTGATCTTTCAGTACATCCCAGGTAAAACCAACTCTTGGTGAAAGCTGAATTTTTGAAGTTGGCCATGCACCGGTATCAATCGTTCTACCACCAAAATCAAGAGCAAGAATTGCATTATTTGTGATAACGTTATTGTCATATTTCAAATAATCTGCACGCAGTCCGTAGGTTA
>CAIXHD010000171.1 GCA_903919065.1 uncultured Bacteroidota bacterium | reverse complement strand
GTATGACCAAGTCCCCACTCCATCGGGCTCACAAGTATTGTTTCGGATTGACCGGTCATGATTTTCTGTTAATAGGATACCTGCACAGGAATCCCAAGCTTGAGGACCTCTCCGGCAATAGCATCCAGTATTTCCGGTTCAATTTTCCGGATCGTATCAATTGGCGTATCCCGGGCAATAGTATAAATCATCACCATTTCCGGATTCACTTTTTTCACCACTTCCAGCCAGGCAGCCACCTCTTTCTCTGATGAATTATCAAGCAATTCTCCATCAAATTCACCCTTCACAAAAAGTGTCTGAAGAATAAAACGGCCTTTATAACGCATCATCCCTTCGATAACGCGTTCAACACGGTAACCCGCCGGAGGTTGATTGATCAGAACCACCGTCTTTTCGAATGCAGAATCAAGCTTGAGAATATTATTTTCGATTTTCCCAAGCGATTCGAAAATTTCAGGCCGGTCGAGACGTGAAGCGTTCGACAGGACAGCAATTTTAACAGATGGAACCAGACGGTCGCGAACCTCAATGGTATCATCAATGATTCCAGGGAATTCGGGATGGATGGTAGGCTCGCCATTCCCGGCAAAAGTAATCATGTCGAGGGGAGCTCCCTCTTCACATATTTGCATCAGCTTTTGTTCAAGATGGATGCGTATATCTTCACGCGATGGCAACCTCGCAGCTTGTCCGGATTCACCACTCCATCCGCATTCGCAATAAATACAATTGAAATTACAGAATTTTCCACTGACTGGCAGGAGGTTAATCCCCAGCGACGCACCAAGACGCCTGCTTTTTACCGGTCCGAAAATGATATCATCGAAAAGAAATGTAGACATTGACAAGAGGTATCCATTGGGTTGGTCAAAGATAATTGATTTGGCGCGATATGGTGATTTTTGTCATTTTGAGGAGGTCAATCCGGAATTACCTTTTCCAAAGAATTGGCCAAACGAAAATCGATGAAAAAATGGATAAGATCAGGTGGACAAACGAATTCTCTTCCGGGTTAAATTATCTGGATAATCACCGGAGGAATTATCTGGAGATCGTCAACGAACTGATTGATATCTTCAACTCGAAAAATTGTGCAACCAGGTTGCCACTGGTGTTTCATCGACTTGCCTTTTATATTGAGGATTACTTCGCAAAAAAGGAGATGGCAATCCGCGAAGCCCCCGGGCTTTCGTTTTCTGAGTATAAAAAAGAACACCATAGATTTACTACAGCGATAATTGTTTTTCAGGATCGATTTAGTCAGGGAGAGACAGATATCTGCCAGGAAATCATTGAATTCATGATGGAATGGCTGAAAAATTATATAACCAGATTCGGAACTGAGGCACCGGACTATATGCGGACAAAAGGTTACGAATAAATTTCAGATCAGGCGTACAGGCTGACTTGCCTGTCCTAACCGGTTCTTTGTCCAGTCAAAAACAGGAATATTTACCAGTCCCGGTCTTTTCCCGGTTTCTATGGACCCCAGCTGATTTTGCATATCCAGCGCATGAGCTCCGTTAATAGTTGCCCAGCGTAAAACCGTATCAAAATCAACGCCCGGAACTGAATCAAGAATCACTTTCATCTCGTCGAGAATGGATAAACTATGATTGGATGCCAGGCTGTCGGTACCCAGGCAAACTGTCAATCCGTTGGCTGCAAAACCCTCGATATCAGGCAAAAGATTTTCGATATATTGATTTGAACGGGGGCATAAAACCCAATAAACTCCTTGCTTTATACCGGCTGGGGAGGGAATGCTATTCATCAGGGTATTATGTACCAAAATCCAATCTGATGCAGGAAGATATTTACCGAGCAGGGCAAAAGCATCAGGAGCTTCCGCTGGCAGATGACTTATATCGAATCCGGCTAGTCGGAAACTATCTGCAAGGCGGCCTTCCCCATTCTCCAGCAATGCTCTCTCTTCGGGACTTTCATTGTGATGCATGCTGATCCGTCCGGTCAGGCTGGATGCTCCGGCCAGAAGATTCCACATTTCTTCTCCAACCGAATAAGGGGCGTGAGGAGAAAGTGTATGAGGGAGTCCGGCTTCACTAAATAATTTTGCCAGATGAAGTCCATGCTGAAACCTTGCTGCAGAAACCACCGGATCAAATCCATATATCTCAATGAACGTATGATACCTGATCCTGCTTATTTTTTTTATTGGAAGAGTGATCTCCAGATTGCTGATATCCCCGACGGCTGAAATTCCCTGCAGGTACATGACCCTGTCAGCTTCTGCTGCTGCCTGTATAATTCTCTCAGGTTCGATTTGCCGCAACTTCTGAAGTGAGGATACAAATCCCGAAATGCCGGTATGTTCAGGGATCTGACCTTTCAGATGGGAGACTTCCAGATGGCAGTGGGTATTAACCATCCCCGGAATAATTATACCGGGATAAAACTCGAGTCCTGCCTCCTCAACAGGTTTTCCGCCTGTACTCCTGATATTCCTGATCGTTCCGTCATCATCCGTTTCGACAATCCCAAAACTGATGGGTGGACTATTAACGGGGTAGATCCTATGAGCTGAAAATTTTCGCATCGCTTGTATTTACTCGTCCGGCAGATCCAGTTTGACAGCTGCCTTCCTGACTTCCAGATCTTTGATCACGCTGGCATAGATACGGGCATATGCTTCAGGGTTCCTCATGTACCAGGCAACGGAAGAGTCCATTTGAGCTTTGGTAATTCCGTGTTTCTCCAACACCGAGGGGTAATAAAAAAGTCCCTTGTCCTGCTTGTCGCTTGCACTGGCATCCTGAGAGATCAGGATGGCATCCACGAGGTGTGTTTCAATCAGCAGGCTGACCATTTGCTTTTCAGATAAAATTCCGTCACGGGATTTTTTTTGGCTTTCACCGCATGAAGAGAGGGCAAACACTATCAGTAAAAGTGCGTATATCAGGGTTTTTCTCATTTGAATTTTTTCATAAGTTCTGATGCAAAAACGAAATCATTCAGAACTTTGTTATCGCTTCGCAGAATTTCCTCGCGGGTGCCTTCCCAGCATGTAAGCCCATCTGACAAGAAAAGAATTTTATCGCCAATCTCCATCACAGAGTTCATGTCATGAGTATTTATTACAGTGGTAATATTAAACTCCAAAGTAATTTCATGAATCAGGTTATCTATCACGATAGCGGTCTGGGGATCGAGTCCCGAATTGGGTTCATCGCAAAATAGATATTTCGGATTCAGTGCGATCGCCCGGGCAATGGCCACTCTTTTTTTCATGCCACCGCTAAGTTCAGCGGGCAAAAGTTTGTTGGAACCCGGAAGCTGAACTCTGCCCAGGCAAAAATTAACACGATCGAGCTTCTGCTCGCGTGGCCAATCCGTGAAAAAATCCATCGGCAGGCGTATATTCTCTTCCACGGTCATGGAATCAAAAAGAGCCCCGCCCTGAAACACAACACCCATCTGCTGCCTGAAAGTTCTTTGCTGGTCGGGGTCGAGAGCAGTAAACCGATCTTCTCCATACCAGATATCACCACTATCCGGCTCCAGCATTCCGATAAGGCATTTCAGCAAAACCGTTTTTCCAGAGCCACTCTGGCCGATCACCAGGTTGGTACATGCTTCATCAAATTCGACTGATATACCTTTCAGCACCTCATTCTTTTCAAATGATTTTGATATGTTTTCGAGTCTGATCATCCAAGCATGATTTGAGTAATCAAATAATTGGAAACCAAAATCATGATCATGCTATAAGATACAGCAAGTGTGCTCGAACGGCCAACATCCAAGGCTCCGCCTTTAGAATAATACCCATAAAATGCAGAAATCGAAGTGATCAAAAAGGCAAACATTGCGGACTTTATTACCGTATATAAAACAAGATAGGAATCAAAACCATGCCGGATTCCCTGGATATAATCAGCTCCGGTCATCAGGTGGCCGGAGAGTGAAACTATCCATCCACCGATCAGGCCGATAAAAATACTCAGCAAAACCAGGATAGGGGTTACAATAACCATCCCGATCATTTTTGGCAGTACCAGGTACGCAGCCGAATTGATACCCATGGTTTCCAGGGCATCGATTTGTTCAGTGACCCTCATGGTTCCGATTTCAGAAGAAATATTGGAACCAATTTTTCCGGCAAGTATCAGGCAAAGCACCGTTGAGGAAAACTCCAGAACCAGCACATCACGCGTAATATAGGCCATATAATAGGTGGGTATCAGGGGATTTCCCATATTGAAAGTCATGTGGATGATCACAACCATGCCGATAAAAAAGGAGATAATAGCAACTATGCCGATGGATGAAACTCCGAGCTTATCAATCTCCTTAAACACCTGCCGGAAATAGATTTTATGCTTTTCGGGTTTCGAAAAGATCTTGGTAACAAAAACTATATATTTCCCGAGACTGTTTAAGATCCCCATACCTGATGAAAATTTTAAACCAAGATAGTAATAAATTATGTAATATTGCCGCGTCAGCAAATTCCAAATTTGCGATAACCATCAGTATATCAATATGAAGAGCACCTCATTGCCGATAGATTTTTGGAAAACACGGTTACTGGAAGGATCCGAAGAACTGGTTAACAACTGGCTTCTGGCATCTCCGGTACTTATCATGCTGGCGAAGTCGCGACAAAGCAAGCATGGTGATTTCCGGGTGCCGCGAAACGGACGGCCAGCCTATATTACGCTCAACCACGACATGCATCCGGTAGAATTTCTCATTACGCTGGCCCATGAGATTGCTCACTTTAGAAACTGGAAAAAGCATGGCAGAAGAGCCAGACCGCATGGTCCGGAATGGCGGAATGAGTTCAGGGAGATGATCGCCGAGATTCTGAAAACCGGACTCCTGGAAACGGAAGTGGCTGCAGCAGTTGTCCAGCACTATTATAAAAGAAAACTAATCGGATCAGGCTCATCGGAGCAGTTAAACCGGGCTTTGGGAAAAATTCAGGAGGACTCTGGAATCCTGCATGTTGGTGATCTTCCCGAAGGTGCACAGTTTACCCTCAGGAGCGGAAAATCTTTCATTAAAGGACATAAACTCAGGAAGCGATATCAGTGCCGCGAAGTGGTTTCATCAAGGATATATATTCGGTTCATCCGATGGCAGAAGTAAAAGAAACATTAGTATCTTAGGAACATGGACAACAATATCTTTTGCGTTATCATGGCAGGTGGAATCGGCAGTCGGTTCTGGCCTTACAGCCGCACAGGCAGACCTAAGCAGTTCCTGGATATTCTCGGAACAGGTCAAACATTATTGCAGCAAACCATTCGCCGGTACAGTAAAATCTGCCCGATTGAGAATATTCTGATCGTCAGTAATGCTGAGTACGGTCCGCTGATCCTTGATCAGGTGCCGGACATCAAACCCAGCCAGGTGCTGCTTGAGCCGCTCAGGCGCAATACTGCTCCTTGCATAGCCTATGCAAACCAGCGTATTGCCATGATTAATCCTAATGCAACAATCATTGTTGCTCCGTCGGATCACCTGATCGCTGATGAGAAGGAATTCGACCGGGTCATCCTGGAAGGAATAAAATTTGCCCAAAGCCGCGAGGTACTCCTGACGCTGGGAATCATGCCCAACAAACCCGAAACAGGATATGGATATATCCAGGTGAACGGACGCGATACAATAGACGGAAACAAGGCTCTGCGTAAGGTGAAAACCTTTACGGAGAAACCGAATCTGGAACTTGCTAAGGTTTTTGTCGAAAGCGGCGACTTCTTCTGGAATTCCGGAATGTTTATCTGGTCGATCGGGGCTATTACAAAAGCTTTCGAAAAATACCTTCCCGAAATCCAGGGCCTTTTCAACGACGGGGCCAGCGTGTATTGCACCCCTGAAGAGCCTAATTTTATAAGGCAGGTATACGATGCCTGCGACAAGATATCCATCGATTACGGGATCATGGAAAAAGCCGATAACGTGTTTGTTTTATGCGCCGATTTCGGCTGGTCGGACATCGGAACCTGGGGTAGCCTTTATGATCACCTGCCACATGATGAAGCTCAAAACGGAGTAGGATCCGGCAAGGCAATTACTTTTCAGGCAAACCGAAATGTAATTCATGCACCAAAGGACAAACTCACAGTTGTACAGGGATTAGACGATTATATTATCGTGGATACGGATGATGTATTGCTCATATGCCGTAAAGAAGACGAGCAGCAAATCAGGATGATGGTCGACGAAGTTAAACTCCGCGGAGGCGAAAAATTTATCTAGTTTCCTAGTATTCCCACAAGTCGTGCTCGA
Source organism: uncultured Bacteroidota bacterium (assembly GCA_903919065.1). Lineage (GTDB taxonomy): Bacteria > Bacteroidota > Bacteroidia > Bacteroidales > UBA12481 > UBA12481. The sequence goes on along the minus strand of CAIXHD010000171.1, from coordinate 16,711 downwards.
ACTGGAAAATCAGGTTCTCGATCCGTTGAGCTTCCTGCAGGTTTTCGATGCCCAGTGCATAATCAACAACCGGCCTGTTGTTGTACACGTTGCTCTCCTGAACGATGAATCCGTGGAAGAATCTCTTATAGAAAATCTCGTCGAAGCTCCTCATTTCAACATCATTGAACTGATTGTAAACTTCTTTCTGAGCCAGGAAAGGCCGCGCCTCCGGAAACTTTACCCAGAACAATTTCTTCTTCTGTAAATTCTCTTTATTCGTGTCTTCTGCTTCAAAATAGACCTTTACAGGGCAAATTCCGATTATCCTGACATCCAGAACAGACCTTTTACGATCAAAAAACCACATCTCTTTCACCATCAACTGGGTAACCTCGTCAGTATTCAGCTCAGCTTTGAGCAGAGTTGAATCAGTGAGGCCGGTGGTAACGTCCAAAACCCCAATCATCTTGTCTTTAAGGTCGAAGTTCTCCAAAACCTGGGCATAGGAGATAGGTTCCTTGAATTCATTAAAATCATCCCTGATGGAATAAGCCTGCAGGCCTCCGGTCTTAATGGACTGCAACAGTAGGTCGACCAGATTAACCCGGTCTCCAATCGGCTTGGTTGGGAAATACAGTGGCTGATTTATTTTTTCACGAAGATCAATCATTCTCCATACTACCTTCGACCACATGATATCGGCTTCCCTTACATGAGGATATTCAATAGGCTTCTTATTCAGGATATGCGCCTTCTTATAAACCATGTCCAGACCTGACCAGGTGGTAGGATCTGTTGTTTTAGCGGTATCTGCAACCTGCGCTGCCAGTGGCAGCGTAACTGTCAGAACCAGAAGGGCTATGGATAAAACACCTGTCTTTTTCATTTTCCCGTTTTCTATTGTATTGTAAATGTGATGGAATTAAGCTCGCGTATAATTCCGTCAGGTCCAACCGCTTTAATATCTTTAATAATAACAAGGTCGTCCTTCTTTCTGCTGCTGATCAGCTTTTTCTGGTCAGGAGTAAAAAGAGCGTTATTCGAGGCTACGTCCTGTACAAAGTTCCCGCTTGAGGATACCAGTACTTTAAATCCTTTGACTTCAAATTTCATGTCGAAGAGGAAGTCTGCAAGTTCGGCAACCACCCCGGTCTGAGCCTGCAGTTCGTTCTTGGCTATCTTGCCGCTGTACTTTCCAGCAACCTTTGCCGTTGGATCTGGAACTCTAAAGAGGCGGTATTCCTGTGGAGGATAGGTTTGGGTTCTGCCATTCATTGTCGCAGTAACGGTTAGAATAGCTTTTCCCTCGGACTTTTTCGGCCGCACCATATATTGGAAATCACCCACCTGAGTAATCGTGGCATTAGTCATATCAACCTTGATATCCTTTGCTGAAGCCCCAACCGCATTAACCAGCAGTGGGTTGTCGACCCCCATATAGAATGCATTCATCTTGGTTGGTGCAGAGATCAATGTTGGTGGAATCACCTCATAATCATCTTCGAACTTATAGGTCTTATTGCTGCCATCAGGAGCTGTATAATTAATGACTCCACCCCATTTGAAAGGTCCGGGCTTGCTGGTAGTCACCGTATAAATTCCATGTCCCTCTCGATAAGGAAGAACTGAGCCTCCGACAGTGATTCTTGGATTGATGGTAGAATCGAAAGCAGCCAGGATAACATCAGCTTCATATGGATTTCCCTGAACCACAGTTTTCGAGGTTTTTGGAATAACCACAGCCTGGAGCTGGTTAAACTTAAATGACTGTGCATCGATGTTTTTATAAAGGGCATTCAGCACATCTGCTTCAGCATTGCGTACATCAGACTGCATCTTTGTCATCAGGGTGATGACTCCGATAAGAGGCAACAGATCGAAATTTTCCTGTTCCCAGGTACGACCGTTATCTCTCGAGGAGGAAAGAGGCGGATCTTTAATGGTCAGACTCTTTCTGATGGATCCTAAAAGAATACTGTCACCGCCAACCTCGGTCTGCATGAAAGCACTGTATTTTTCCATCGATTTTCTCAGGTCGGTTGCCCTGCTCATACGCTCCCCGCCGACATCAATTTTGTCAACGAGCATCACCTGGCCCGGAATATTCAGCTGGTCCTGTGATCTGATGCTGTCGAGCCTGCCTTCAGGACCGTCAGCCAATCGAACAATGGCAAGTTTGTACTCAACGATCTTATCGATCATTTTCTGCGTCTCCATCTTTACCGAATCAGCCTTTAACTTGAACGGGCCCACCTTGACCCTATTCAATTCATAGGCATTATCAAAGGCAGCGTAAGTCATCTTATTCTTGGCAGCGAAGCTCTCAACCGACTGGTTGAGACTTTTGTCAACCCTTGCAATAACATCCAGGGTTTCTCGTGAAACATTCAATGCCAGCAATGCCGTCAGCACCAAATACATCATGTTGATCATTCGTTGCCTGGGGGTCAGTCTGGTGTGTGCCATAATTTATATATCAGCTATTCAGCAGATTAAACATTTTCATTCACATTCATTGCAGTAAGCATATTACCATACACCTTATTCAGTGCTGATAATTTTTTACCCAGCTTTTCAACTTCGTCACGATACTGTTTGGTATTCTGAACGGAAGCCTGGAGGTTATCGATCATTGAATCGAGACCTTCATAAAGAGCCTTGGAAGATTTCAAATGTGAATCTTCACCTCTGAGTTGCAATTCATATACAGAGTTGAGGGCAGCCAGATTCTTGTTCATTTTCTCCAGCTGGTCGGTATAGCTATGACTGCTGGTGCTCAAACTGCCTATGAGTTCGGCAGTTTTGGTATATGAGTTTGTTAATGAAGCAGCGGAATTGTTGAGTTCTTCCGTTGTCTTCTTATAACTGTCGCCGAAAGCGTTAAGGTTTTCTGATGCTTTTTTAACGCTGGCGGTAAATTGCTGTGTTTCTACATGAGCGACAGTAATTTCCGACATTTTATTAGTTGTATCGGAAAGTTTCTGCATCCCGTTTCCCAGCTTTGTAAAAAGTTCAGGAGAGATTTCAGCCTTTTCCAGCATCTCATCGAAGCGCTGCATGGCGGTTCCGGAAGCGGCAGGACGAGCGATTCTCTTTTCCGGTTTGGCAGTCTTATCTGCTAATTCAGGATAAACACGATCCCATTCCCAATCATCCGGCAAGGGTTCAAAACCTGCAAAGAAGAAAATAATTGCTTCTGTGCCTAACCCTGCAATCAGGAAGTAGCTGGAAAGCGGGAAGTGTTCCAGTTTCATTAGAGCTCCGATCATAACAATACTTGCACCCCAGCTGTAGAGATAACCCATGAAGTTTTTCCACCACTTTTGCTGAACAAATTCTCTGATTCTCATATAAAAGATGTTTATTTTTCAATACCCATTGTTGAACGAACACAACGGAATCCGATATAGGATTTTGCCGAATCCTGATACTCATAGGAACGGGTACCGTTTTGCAGATAATTGGCAATATCTTTCCATGAACCGCCTCTTACCACCTTCCTCTTCATGACAGGAGATTCATTTGGCAGGGCGCTGTATTCGTAATTCGGATTCATGTCATGCGTAAAGCTGTAAGCGGCCTCATCAAATGCTGAGCTGGTCCATTCGGCAACGTTACCGGCCATATCATACAGGTTGTAATCATTGGGTTCAAATGAACCAACTGGTGATGGCTTCAGGAATCCATCGTCGACATAATTTCCACGCAGCGGCTTGAAGTTCGCCAGGAAGCATCCTTTACTGTTACGTGTATAAGGGCTTCCCCAAGGATACATGGAAAGATTCCTGCCTCCGCGGGCTGCATATTCCCATTCATATTCAGTTGGAAGCCTGTAATTCTGAACCACGGCCCCGCCTTTGCTCTGAACAAGAAAATTATTATAAAACTGTGTTCTCCAAACGCAGAATGCCTGGCATTGTTCCCAGGTTACACCAACAGCCGGATAATCATCAAATCCCGGATGCCAGAAATACATTTTAGCCATTGGATCATTGTAGCTGTAAGTAAAATCTGATATCCAGCTAAGCGTATCAGGATAGATATTGATCTGATACGATTTCACAAACTTGGACCGGTCGGAAGCCAGGGCTTCATCCTGATAATAGGTTTTTGATTTATCTGAATTCTGTACGGCACGGCTGAAATTACGTTTCTCTTTAGCCGCTTCCTGATAATTGATATCCTGATAGGAGTATACCAACTTCCGGGTATCTAGTTCCTTGCGCCGGAAGAACCGCTCACTCTCAGGTATATACATAGCTTCCAATGCAGTTGCAACATCGGCATCCCTTAAGTCAATTTTCGTTTCCCAGTTGATGAAAGGAGGATCAATAGGATTCTTATTAGCATCTTCAGAGATCAGGAATTCATCAGGCATAGTTTCACCTAAAGTCTTACGAGTCAGTGAATCAACTACCCATTGAACAAACTGACGATACTCGTTGTTCGTGATTTCGGTTTCATCCATCCAGAAAGCATCCACCGAAATGGTTTTCGATTGTGAATTCATGGCAAATGTGGGATCCTCGTCGTTTGGTCCAACCACAAAAGAACCCATTGGAACTTTTACCATTCCATATGGATCAGGCTCGAACCATTTTTCCCTCTTTTGTACACCAATCAGCTCGCCATTGCCAGTACTGGAACTGTTGCATCCATTAAGTACCAGAGCAGCGATCAAACTAAGGAAAATTATCTTCTTCATAACATTTTATAAACGAGTATATTATAAAAATCTCACGCTTTTATACCGCTGTGAATACTTGTCAGTTGCGATTTCCAGATTGTATCCCAGCATAAATTCAACTGTTCCATTACTGTAAGCACCTATAGCCGAAGTGGTAAAATCATAGGATATTCCCAAACGAAGCCCGTTTGGAAGTTCCGTGCCAACCATAGCGGCTACAGCATCTCCGAGCCTGTAAGTAACGCCTCCCCAAAATCTTTTATTGTATAGAACAAGTACATTAACATCCATTTGATTGTGGCTTCCGTCTGATTTTGCGAATATCGAAGGTTGGATTTCGTAGATCGGATTCGCAAGTTTAATAAGGTATCCGGCTGTCAGATAATAGTGTCGGTTCATATTCAGCATCGCCCCTGAACCGAAATCAATGGTTGGTTCGAGCAGGTGAGCCGTTGAAAATCCGGCATAAAAACGGTCGGAATTGTAAAATACCCCTAAGCCCATATCAAAATTCATGGTGGAGACAGCCTCACTCGGGATGGCAGGATCCTGTGTGGCAGGACTGTGCTTATCATCGTCGGGAATAGACCATTTGCCGTTAATTGCCCTGCTGAGTAGCCCGATATTCAAACCGATACCGAGTTTTCCGTCACCCAGGTCCATCCGGTAAGCATAATTCAGATTAATCGACATATTCTTTTCGAAGCCTAGGCGGTCATCCATAAAGGTCAGCCCAACGCCACTGGGAATATTAAACGGTTTTACGGGAGTATGAACGCTAAAGAGAGTAGTTTTTGGATTTCCCTCGAGACCCATCCATTGCTGTCGGTTGATCATCCCGGCGCTCAGCATGCCCTGACCACCTGCAAATCCCGGATTAACAGCCAATTGATTAAACATGTTATGGGTGAATTGCGGATCCTGCTGGGAAAAAGCATTGGCACCCGTTAATCCAACCAGGACCAGTAAAATGAGATTTTTGATCCAAAAAATTTTCATGCTCAAATTTAAGTCAGTAAAGATAAGCGAAAAAATAAATACACAGCATGGTCAATAACGCAAAGGGTTTGCCAATATTATCCATATGTTTTACGACAGCCTGCGGTAATGATTCCACCAGCGGTCAGGCACCTCACCATCGCTGGCTACCTGGTAATCTCTCGGAGAGCACGCTAAATATAGGGAACGAGCGTATTTGGTATCCGGATAAGGAACCTCCACCCACCACCTTCCCGATGCAGGGCTCTTATAAAAAGTTAAATTATATCCAGTGTTTGGCAGATTTATCAAATACTTCTGATAGAGCTTAATATCACCAAAAGGATAATCCGCTTTGCGCTGCAAAACTCCTTGTAAAAAATGCCAGATTATCTGTGCAGCCAAGGCAGAAGTTTGACCCGATTTGTCGCGTTCGGGCTGGAATCCGGCCAGGCCGAAAAGGGTAAGTTTATCGCTCAACCCGGCAAATCTGGCCAGCTGGCATGATTCTTCTGCTGTAAAACCATTAGCTGAAGGAAAGGTAACTCCGGGAGCCTCAGTCTGACGAATAGCATTCATGGAGAGAAATACCAGGTCGGAATTCCTGAATACCGGTTCCGATTCCCGCATATCCTCGCGCAAAGCCCCTAGTCTGTGATACTCAAAATACAATTCACCCATCCTGTCGAAACAGTCTGTTTCATTGAGGTAGGACTGGTATCCCATATGCACAAAATCATAAAGGCATCCGTCAGGTTCTTTGACAAGCTCATTCAGGTAATGGCTCCGGTGCGCCTCGGCTTCGGGCATAATATCTATAACTGAATCAATAACAGCCAGATTGTATGGAGTTTCCAAACGGGTATAAGCCTTCCCGCAGGTAAGTACGTCGTGTGTATCGCGACCAATCAGTACTACAATTTTATGTGCTTTACCCAGCTCAGTAATCACATCCATAATACCGATACGTGTGTCGGCCCCGGTTTTTCCTTCACGGAAATTACCCAGGTCAACCAGGTCACCGGCAGGCAGTACACCTGACAGGCCATATAAATAAGAACGGATCTCATCAGCCAGTGCTGGATTTCCTATCCCGGCCAAAACGATTTTTGCTGCACCGATGTTGGGTTTCTTCCCTTTTTTCCGATGGATACCTGTGTTCCCGCTTACCGGATTGAGAATTCTGTCATCGGTATGAACAGCCAAAGGACCAACAGGATCAAAATAGAGCAAAATTTCCTGTAATGAAGGCATATTCGTTAGCTATTTATCGTTTGAACTCTTAGCAATCAAAGCCTTGCAATCCTCCAGTGATAATGTTGCAGGATCTGTGGTTTTTGGAATCTTGAAATTTTTCTTTTTAAAGGAGATATACGGACCGAATCGGCCATTCAGGACCTTCAATTCCGGTTCTTCATCAAATTCTTTTATTACCCGCATCAGGTCAGCAGTTCTCTTTTCGATGATAATCACCATGGCACGGTCGAGATCGACGGTCATCGGATCATCCACTCCTTTTTTGAGTGAATAGAAAGCACTTTTATGCCTGATATAGGGACCAAAACGACCAATGCCAACCGTTACGGCAGCATCCTCAAAATCACCTATCGAACGCGGCAATGCGAATAGTTTTATCGCTTCCTCAATGGTAATGGTCTCGATAAGCTGCCCCTTGGCCAGTCGTGCAAACCGTGGCTTGGTATCTTCATTGGCAATACCAATCTGGGCCATCGGACCGTAGCGGCCAATTTTTACCACAACCGGTTCACCTGTTTCAGGATGGTTTCCCAAAGAACGTTCACCTGAGCTGCGCGATGAGGTCTTCTGTGTAAGGTCAACCTGCTCATGGAAAGGCTTATAGAAACGATGTATCATTTCATACCATACCATTTTGCCGTCGGCTATCTCATCAAATTCTTCTTCAACACTGGCAGTAAAATTAAAATCCACAATATTGCCAAAATGCTCAGTCAGGAAATCATTCACTACGATACCGATATCGGTTGGGAAGAGCTTCGATTTTTCGAAACCAGTTTTTTCATTTTTAATAAAACCGGTGATCTTCCCATCTTTAAGTTTAAGTCCGTCAAGGGTTCTGATGGTTCCCTGCCTGTCCTCCTTAACCACATATTCGCGGGTCTGTATAGTGGAGATTGTTGGTGCAAAAGTGGATGGACGGCCAATGCCCAGCTCTTCCAATTTCTTAACCAGGCTGGCTTCAGTATATCTTGCCGGAGCATGCGAAAAACGTTGCATGGCTTCGATAGACTCCATATTCAGTGCCTGTCCCTGCTTTAATGGCGGAATCAGTTCCGATCCATTCTCACCGTTTTCATCATCGGTACTTTCGCGATAAACTCGCATGAATCCATCAAACAGAAGGACCTCGCCCGTGGCAACAAGAGTTTCTTTACGATTTGATATCCGGATATTTACAGTAGTTTTTTCCAATAAGGCCTCACTCATCTGGGAAGCTATGGTACGCTTCCAGATCAGTTCATACAATTTCTTCTCATTCGCGGGACCGGCAATTTCCGAATGTTCCATATAGGTGGGACGGATGGCTTCGTGAGCTTCCTGTGCACCTCTTGACTTTGTCTTGTATTGTCTGGTTTTCAGGTATTTCTCGCCAAATTCCTTTAGAATTGCTTTCTTGGTCGTACCGATCGCAAGGTCCGACAGGTTGACCGAGTCGGTACGCATGTAGGTGATCTTTCCGCCTTCATACAATTTCTGTGCGATGGTCATGGTTTGGGAAACGGAAAATCCATATTTCCGGCTCGCCTCCTGCTGAAGGGTTGAGGTAGTAAACGGCGGTGAAGGTGATTTTTTCACCGGTTTGGTTTCTACGCCCTCAACAACAAATTCCGCAACCTTACAGCTTTCAAGAAAAGCCATGGTTTCCTCGCGTGTATTGAATTTCTTATCGAGTTCAGCTTTCAGTTCAGTAATTTTACCATCAGAACCGGCAACTTCAAAAACAGCCACAACCCGATAAACAGGGACTGTATTAAAGTTCAGCACTTCGCGTTCGCGTTCAACCAATAGTCTGACGGCAACACTCTGAACACGCCCTGCAGACAAGGAAGGTTTAACCTTTTTCCACAAAACCGGACTAAGTTCGAATCCAACGAGTCGATCAAGAACACGGCGTGCCTGCTGGGCATTGACCAGATTTTGGTCAATCGGCCTCGGATTCTGAATAGCTTTCAGAATAGCCTCTTTAGTAATCTCATGGAAAACAATACGTTTAGCTTTTTCTGGAGGAATACCCAATACTTCCGCCAGGTGCCATGAAATGGCTTCCCCCTCGCGGTCCTCGTCAGACGCCAGCCATACCTGAGCAGATTCCTGGGCGAGCTTCTTCAGTTCAGCAACTATTTTCTTCTTATCAGGAGATATAATATAATGAGGTTCGTAGTTCTTTTTGATATTAATTCCGAACTCCTTCTTAGCTAAATCCCTGATATGTCCATAGCTGGATTTTACCAGGTAATCCTTCCCCAGAAATTTCTCTATAGTTTTCGCTTTAGCAGGTGATTCTACAATTACAAGATTCTCAGCCATTTTCGATTGGTTCCTTTTAAAAAAATCGCACAAAGATTAAATAATTTTCTGAAGTATATATACGTTATCTATTTCAAAAAGGAAAAACAGTACCTAAAAATCGTGACGCGAGACGCGTGACACGAGACGCGAAAGACCCAAATCAACTCTTCCGTGTTTCGTGTTTCGTGTTTCGTGTCACGTGTTACGTGTCACGAGTTCCGTGTCTCGTGTCACGAGTTTATCATTAACTTTGCACCGTAATTTTTCGACCTATATGAAAGAAGCAGATCAGACAAAAAGATATTTAAAAATATTCTGGCTAATTTTTGGAGGGGGGGTAGTATTCATCTTTCTTTTCTTCACGATGATATCCTATGGATTACTGGGATTTATGCCCTCTTTTGATAGTCTGGAAAATCCAATGATTGAGGCCACTCAGGTTATATCTGAAGATGGCGTGCCGTTGGGCACCTTCTTTTCTGCTCAGGAGAACCGGGAGATCGTGCCGTTCAATAAAATCAGCCCTTACATGATCGGTGCTATTATATCCATTGAAGATCAGCGGTATTACAAACATTCAGGCATTGACTTCCTTGGCTTGATGAGGGTTCTGGTAAAAAGCGTGATTCTGCGCCAGGACACAGGAGGTGGGAGCACTCTGACCCAACAGCTGGCCAAGATGCTTTTCCCTCGCGAAGACTCACTGAACCACATCGGCTTTGCGGTAAGAAAATTCCGCGAATGGGTAATAGCAGTAAAACTGGAGAAAACATTCACGAAGGAGGAAATTCTTGCCCTCTATTTAAACAAGCTAAGTTTTGTTAACAATGCAGAGGGAATTGAAACTGCTTCCCGGGTTTATTTTAATAAGGATGCTAATCAGCTTGAGATTCATGAAGCTGCCATGCTTGCAGGTATGGCAAAGAACCCATCACTCTATAATCCTCTTCGGTTTGGTCTGAAGAATACCCTGCCCAGGCGCAATACGGTGCTGGATAAGATGAAGCAGCGAGGGTATGCTTCGGCGGTGGCGGTTCAAAAGGCCAAATCCATGGATCTGAGCCTGAATTATCACCGTGTTGACCATAAAGTGGGCCATGCAACCTATTTTCGGGAATATCTCCGTGGTCTTCTTACGGAAAAACGTCCGTCGAGCACGGCAGGAGGAGCAGCCTGGGATGCCAATCCGCTGAGAGGATTCTGTTACAAACACCTTAAGCCGGATGGATCGCCATATAATTTATACCGTGATGGACTCAAAATCTACACCACCATTGATTCACGGATGCAACAATACGCTGAAGAAGCTGTAGTTGAGCATCTCAGCAAAGATCTTCAGAAAACTTTTGATAAGGAATTACGCAGATTGCGTCGTTCACCATTCTCAAATACCGCCACCGATGAGGAGATTGCCCGGTCGATGAATAATGCCATGGGCTGGAGTGAGCGTTATCGCGTGCTCAAAAAAGAACAGGGATTATCGGATGCCGAAATCAAGAAGCAGTTCAACACTCCTACGCAGATGTCGGTGTTCAGCTGGAAAGGGGAAAAGGATACGGTACTTACCCCGATGGACTCTATTAAATATTACAAGCGCTTTCTGCGGTCAGCCTTCATGGCAATCACGCCCAAAACAGGATATGTGAAAGCTTATGTCGGCGGACCGGATTACCGGTATTTTCAGTACGACCAGATTATGCAGGGCCGTCGCCAGGTCGGGTCAATATTTAAGCCCTTTGTTTATACCGTGGCAATGGAAAATGGCATTTCGCCTTGTTATGAAGTTCCTAATGTACCCGTTACGTTTACCGGCAATTTCAGGGGTGTTGAAGGCAGCTCTTATGAGCCCCAATTCTCCGACACCAAAGAACTTGACGGACAGATGGTTACCTTAAGGACAGGCCTCTCCAAATCACTTAACCAGATCTCAGCCTGGATAATGAAACAATACAATCCGGAAGCTGTGATTGAGGTGGCACGAAAAGTCGGAATAAAATCACCCATAGATCCCGTTATTCCAATTTGTGTTGGTGCAGTGGAACTTCCGGTTTATGAAGTTGCCGGAGCATTCACGGCATTTGCCAACAAGGGTATCTGGGTGGAACCGATAATGGTCACCCGTATTGAAGACAAGCATGGCAATTTGCTAGGTAGATTCAACACCCATGAAGAGGTAGCCATGAGTGAAGAAACTGCGTACAAAATGCTCTACATGATGCAGGGGGTTACCAGTAACGAAGGAACAGCCCGGCGTTTGCGCGGTAAATATGAGTTCACTAATCCGATAGCCGGAAAAACCGGTACCACTAATAATTATGCCGACGGATGGTTTGTTGGAATTGTGCCTGATTTGATCGGCGCTGCCTGGACCGGTGCGGAAGATAATATGGTACACTTTACCAACCACGATAATGGTCAGGGATCAAACATGGCTCTACCGATTTGGGCACTCTTTATGAAGAAAGTTTATGCTGATCCGATGCTGAGTGTTTCACAAGGAGCTTTCGAACGGCCACTTTACATGAGTGATCCGCTGGATTGCGAGGGTACCGATTCTAAAACGGTTAAGCCAGCGAAAAGGAAGAAATCGGATTTCGACGAATTTTAGGAAAAGAGCTCTTTTAAAAGATCTCCGAGATGCCTGATGGGCACAATTTCGATCTGAAATCTTTTCAGGTCGATTCCTTTTTTATTGTAGGCTGGAATAAAAATCCGCTTGAAACCCAGGCGGCTGGCTTCGGCCAGACGGTTTTCAATACGGTTAACCGGTCGGGCCTCACCCGAAAGGCCTATCTCACCGGTAAAACAGAATTGCTGATCCAGGGGGAGGTTCTTATCTGAAGAGAGGATCGCAGCAATAACTGCCAGGTCTGTGGCAGGATCGGTGATTCTTAATCCCCCGGCCATATTCAGGAAAACATCTTTGGCTGCAAGCCGGAAACCGGCACGTTTTTCAAGCACTGCAAGCAGCATGTTCAACCGGCGGGGGTCGAAACCGGTGGTTGATCGCTGGGGTGTGCCATATACAGAGGTGCTTACCAAGGCCTGCGTTTCCAGTAACAGGGAACGCTGTCCCTCCATGGAAACCGAGATCGCATTGCCACTGAGTGATAAATCGCGATTAGCAAGCAGAAGTTCTGAAGGATTGGTGACTTCGCGCAAGCCCTTTGAGTTCATTTCGAATATCCCCAGTTCATCGGTCGAGCCAAAACGATTCTTGCTGGCTCTCAGGATGCGAAATTGATGGTGCTGGTCGCCTTCGAAATTAAGGACGGCATCGACCATATGCTCAAGCACTTTCGGACCGGCCAGGTTACCTTCCTTGTTTATATGGCCAATGAGGATAACCGGTGTCTGGCTCTCCTTGGCAAATTTCATCAGATCAGTAGCACACTCGCGAATCTGGCTGATAGTGCCGGCTGAACCTTCCACCCGCTCAGTTACGAGTGTCTGGATAGAGTCGACAATCAACAACTCGGGTTGAAATTCATCAAGCTGTTTAATCAGGTTCTCCAGCGAAGTTTCGCTTAACAGATAAAATCCATCGTGATCGTCGCCGATACGTTCAGCCCTGAGCTTCAATTGCTCCAGGCTTTCTTCGCCGGAAACGTACAATATCTTTTTATTTGTCAGCCGGAGGGCCATCTGCAGAACAAGGGTTGATTTCCCTATTCCGGGCTCCCCACCGATAAGAACGATGGATCCCGGAACCAGCCCATCGCCGGTTACCCGGTCGAACTCGCCGATTCCACTTTTTATCCGCTGAAAAGCCAGCCGTTCAATATCCGGCAGGCGCTTAGGAGTAGTATATCCAATGGTTTTTGGCTTACCAGGCCTGGCTGATTTAACGACCACCTCCTCAACGTAAGTATTCCATTCACCGCAGCTGGGGCACCGGCCAATCCATTTGGAGGCGTTGGCGCCGCAATTGGAGCAGGAAAATGTAGTTTTGGCAGGCATACTTTATTGTTAAGATGGTGACAAGTTTAGTAGGTGAGGAGTTCAATTTAGAGATTCGAAGACCAGTTTTGAATTTTGAAAATCCAGATTCAAGTATCGCTTTGGGGGACCATGTTGCTAGTCCTATTTCCTAAAACTTCTTACTAATTTTTGTCCTCTGCCCTCTGCCCTCTGCCTTACTTAACGAGCCGGTTGGTGGCAGTATCGGGAAAAACGAGCCATGGCTTGAATGTTTTGGCTTCCTCGAAGTCCATGGTGGCATAGGAAATAATAATTACCACGTCACCGATCTGAGCTTTGCGGGCAGCGGGACCATTGAGGCAAATATTCCCTGAACCGCGCACGCCCTTGATGACATAAGTCTCAAGGCGCTCGCCGTTATTGATGTTTACGACCTGAACCTTCTCATTTTCAATGAGATTAGCAGCATCCATCAGATCTTCATCGATAGTAATGCTTCCGACATACTGAAGGTTGGCCTCAGATATCGAAACCTTGTGGATCTTTGATTTACAGACTTCTATAAACATAGTAAGCTTTTAAAGCGGCTGCAAAGTTAAATAATTTAAGAATCAGAAAGTGTTAAACGATTTTACAGGCTTAATTGTTTCGGGCAGGGAACATTGTCGATCAGCCTGACATCGCCAGCCTGAACGGCAATGAAACAGCGGATATGATCAGATTCGTTCCAGGCAATTACTGGCTGGAGTGTTGTTTCATCCGCAAATTCCACATATTCGACTTCTAACAAACCAATGCGGTTGAGGGTTTTTACGATGATCATCTTCAATTCTTCAGGTGTTTCCAGATCGATATTTGCCGCAGCATGGGTTATTGCCTGATATATCATGGGAGCAAAACTGCGATGTTCAGGTGTCAGCCTGACATTACGCGAACTCATCGCCAGGCCATCGTATTCCCGGACAATTTCGCAGGGAACGATTTGAACCGGAAGCTGTTCTATAACTATGAGGCGGTGAATTATTGCAAGTTGCTGAAAATCCTTTTCGCCAAAATAGGCGGCATGAGGTTTCACAATTCTGAAAAGCTTGTTTACCACTATCCCGACACCATTAAAATGACCTGGCCGGAACCTTCCTTCCATTACGGTGGCCAATGATCCAAAATCATATTGATGGGTTTCCGGTTTGGGATACATCTCAGCAACCGACGGAACAAAAATAATATCATCATCTTTCAGCAGAGGTTCAAGAAGCTGCACATCGGCAGTCAGGTCTCTGGGATAATTTTTCAGATCGTCAGGATTATTGAATTGTACAGGATTGACAAAGATGCTGACAACAACATGATCGTTTTCACGAAGAGCACGGCGCACAAGGGAAAGATGCCCTTCATGGAGGGCTCCCATGGTCGGCACAAAACCAATTCTGAGGTGCTTGTCAGTAAGCGATTGTATATGATCCTGGGTGGAACTTATGGTTTCAAATATCTTCATTTCACTTTAAAATGGCTGACGAAAATAGCCATAATTTGATGTTGATAACCTATTTGCACTGTTAACAAGTAGATATTATCTTCATTTTTTAATACCTTTGTGTTCAGAAAGGAAAAATCCGACAGGATGAAAAAGCCAAGGGTTCTTTATATATCCCAAGAAATTACGCCCTATTTACCTGAATCAGAGATGGCTACGATAAGCCGTTTACTACCTCAAGGTATTCAGGAGCGCGGAAGGGAAATCCGAACTTTTATGCCACGTTTCGGTATGGTGAATGAACGCCGGAACCAGTTGCACGAAGTCATACGCCTTTCGGGTATGAATCTGATTATTAATGAAACAGATCATCCCCTTATCATCAAGGTTGCCTCAATTCAGGCTGCCAGGATGCAGGTGTATTTTATTGATAATGAAGATTATTTTCAGCGCAAATCCATTTTGACCGATGAGGATGGCGTTGAGTTTCCCGACAACGACGAAAGGGCCATCTTTTTTGCCCGCGGAGTTTTGGAAACAGTCCGTAAATTGAGGTGGACACCTGACCTGGTTCATTGCCATGGCTGGTTTACCTCCTTAATCCCCCTATACCTTAAAAAAGTATTTCACGATGACCCCTTGTTCGGCCACGCCAAAGTGGTCTACTCGTTATATCAGGATGCATTTAAAACGCCTCTCCATGAGACGTTTAAACAAAAAATTCTGATGCCGGGTATTAAACCGGCAGATGTCGACGTTATTACGGTACCAGATTTCGCACATGTCAGCCAAATGGCCATTACCCATTCAGATGCGGTGATGATCGGCAGCAAGGTGATAAATCCGGAAGTTGATTCATACCTGAGAAATTCGGGTAAGCCATTTCTGGAGTACCAGGAACCCGACAATTTTATCGAGGCTTACTCGACCTTTTACAAGGATGTTTTAGGGGTCTGATATTATTACATATAGATAAATGGTCAATACATTATTAAGAAGAACTGGCATCGCTTTGTTATCCGGCAGCCTGATATTGCTGTCGTTTATCAGCTGTACAAATAGTGACGAGATTGGTCTGAACCTCACCCCTCCGGGCGAAAAGTTTCAATTTGTTGTGGATTCCACCACTCTGGTTACCGCAATGACTCTTCGTCAGGATTCCGTTACAGCGGAAAAAAGGACCTCCTCACTTCTGGGTTCAATGAATGACCCCATTTTTGGAAGAACGAATGCAAGCCTGCTCACTCAACTCAGGTTATCGTCGAATGAAGTTGATTTCGGGGCAAATGCCCAGATCGACTCGATTGTTCTCCTGATGAAGTATCAGGGATCCTACGGCGATACCACACAACAGCAGAGCTTTCGGGTATATGAACTAACCAAGGATCTTTATTTCGATTCCACCTATTACTCGACTCAGAACATGGCGGGTTTTTATGATCCGACAGCGATTATCGGAACTCATGCTTATTACCCGAAACCCGAACAAGACTCCATACTTATCAGATTATCTGATGATTTCGGCAATAAACTCCTGCGCACTGATACATCCTACCTTTCGAGTAATACTACATGGCTCACCTACTTCAAGGGATTGTACCTTGAATCAGATCAGGTTGAGCAGGGCGGATCGATTATTTATTACGACCTGACCAACGGTAAGTCGAGACTTCAGCTGTATTATCATAACGATCTGACCGACTCACTTAAATTTGAAGTGGTTATAAACTCCAACTGCAGTTGGGTGAACCTCTTCAACCACAACTACTCAGGTTCCTCCATCGAGAGTAAAATCAATGATTCACTCGGCACCCATCAGGAAGTATATTTACAAAGTATGGGTGGTCTGCGTGCAAAGCTGAACCTACAACTACCTGAGGTCATGATGAGTAAATTAAATGCCGGGGTGACAATTAACAAGGCCGAGCTGATTATTACTCTACCGGTCGATCCTACATTGAGCAAGTTCGGACTGCCGGCATCACTGAGAGTTTTCAATGTTGGAGCTAACAACCAGAACGTGTTTATCCCGGATCTTTCCCTTGGTGAAGCCTACTATGGAGGCTCTTTTCTATCTGCCTCAAGAACCTATCGCTTTAATATTGGCCGACATATACAGG
>CAIXHD010000170.1 GCA_903919065.1 uncultured Bacteroidota bacterium | reverse complement strand
TTGCCGGCCCAAAAAGTGCCCGGTTCCTTTGACGGAAAAAAAGCCGACTTTGGTTTCTGGCTGCAGGCGGAACAATTTCCGGGTGAAGGTCGCGTAGAAATATCCGAATTCTTTGTTCCAGGCTGGCAACTTTTCCCATTCAACCGCGCTGTATCCGGCATAGTAAAGGTCTGTATCGTTCCGCAGCCTGATCCGAATTCTCTTTTTAAAAGGCATGGGGATATGGCAGTTGTAAGCCTCCGGGACCTTTTCCAGATAGGTTGATGAATAGTAAATGCCTTTTCCCTGGCACCCGTCGCCGAAAAAATCCGCAGCCGGAACTTGCACCGCCGGTTTTAAGGCATCATCATAATAGATTTCAATAACAATGCCCCGGGGCAGTTCCTTCGATGCAGTCATACTGAGCTGCGACATGCGCAGCATCCTGACGATACCCGGACCCTCCAGATCGGCAATGGTTACCGTAGAATGCCCGAGCAGGGGAGCCAGACCCCTTTCTTCATCATAATACCACAATCCGCTCGAAAGACCCTGCTCCTGCTTTTTTTTGATCAGGAAAGATTCTTCAGGACCGGAACGGCTGCAACTCGTAAAAGCAATCATGATCATTATCGGGATAGCAATAAGACCGTATCGATTGGTTTTATTTGAATTGTTCATTCCGGTTTTCTATTTTCCACGTACTATCCGGCCAGACTATATTTCCGCCCTGAACATCCCTCCTGACGCGACTTCCACCTTTAGCTTGGCCAGTTCTTTGGCTGTTGCCTTCACTGCCTTCCCATCGTTGATGAGCAGCTCGTAATCCCCTTCAGGAAGCCCCTCGATACGCATTTCCACGGTAAAGTTCTCCTTGTACGGAACGTTCAGTCCGGCAAGAAGGGATTTCAGTTCAATATCTATCTTGTTGCCTTTCAAGTGGTAACTAACAACCGAGATCCCGTCAATACCTACACCGATATTCTTTTCGAAATTGATATAAATGCCACCCAGCCTGTTCATCAGGTGTGCCGTTGCAGCCAGTCCCCCGATCTCGCACCAGCTCGGTCCGGAACGCAGCGGCATCTGAGGAAAACCCTCATGATCAATGTTCTCGGGTCCCAGCCCCAATGGATAATTCGGATATTTGTATACATCATTTTCTACATTTTGCGGCAGGTTCACCAGAGTAAGCGATGAACGGGCAGCTGCCACAGCGCGCTCCACCAGGTCCTGCCGTCCGGCAATGAGGCCAATCCTCATAAGTCCATCGGTAAAGCGATGACTCCTCTGGTCAAGCCATTCCGCGTCGCTGTTTTGCGAGGAAAATCCTCCGAACGGATAGGCTGTCAGGATAAAATTCGGAGCCCATACTGCCTGGTAAAACAGTGAGTAATCAGCTGCAGCTTCAGCAGCATCCAGATATTCTATCTTTTGCGTGACTTCATAAAGCGAAGCGAATCCCTCGAGAGCCCAGGAGGTCGACATATTATTGGCCGGGTACTGGCCGGTACGGGCATCATAAAATGTTTCGGGTTTTACGGCACAGGAATAAAAGGTTTCAAAGTCATACCATTTCTGGTGTGGCATTACCTCATTGATCATAAATGCGGCCATTTTTTCAGCAGCCTCCGCATATTTCTTATCTTTTGTTGCCCGGTAAAGTTCGCTAAGCACCCAGATGTGCGCTCCCCCGTCGGCATTCCATCGAATGCTCGGCACCGGTTCGAGTTTCGGGCTGAACCATCCTGGCACACAGCCGTTCGGGTCCATGTGGCTGATCAGAAAATCGCCGTAGCGTTGCACAAACGGCAGGATGCCCGGATCATTTTCGCAGTTCTGAAGGTAGTGCATCAGAAAGCCGGCCGTTACGCTGGCCGAAGCGGTCTGGTATACACCCTGACTATTGTTATACCCCCAGTAGGAGCTCACAAAGGCCGGATCGTATCCCTCCATCGGCGGATTCCATAAACTGAGCTGCCAGGTGTGTTTATTGATATCATACAGTCCGGGAAACATCCCTTCGTTCTGGGGCGATGCCAGTGTGAAGCGGATAATCCGTCTCGCCTTGTCGATAAGGGAAGAGTCGCCCGTCTTTTTTCCCCAGTACCAGATGCCCGTGGCGTCGCACACATTGTTCCACCAGGCGGTGTTGTAAATGAACTGGTACCACTGCGGTGCCGAGAGCCTGAAACCACCCACTGCCGTTCCGTTCAGGTCCCATTCCTGGTACGAGGCCAGTTCGGGTTTGCCGCTACGGTTGGTCACTACCGGTCCCGGACTAACATCATAGCCCTGGTAGGCAAAGGAAGCCGGGTAACAGATTTTTGCATATTCAGCAAACGGCACCACCTGTGGCCGGGGCAAATGAAAATATCTGGTTCCGTACCGCTCCCACAAATAGGAAGAAATTCGCTGGTATCCACGGTATTTCTCAACATCAGCTTTCAGGAACAACTCAAAACCGTATTTCAGGCTGTTAGACGACAAAGTGCGGATCTGCGCCCCGTTTTCATTCTCGTGCCGCCAATATACATGCTGCTCTGTCCAGTAATCAAGAAAACCAAAGGACAGAACCGGCTTATCGGTGATTCCTGAGTTCAATGTCAGGTCCATCCCGGTTGGAAAGGAAACCTTGGTCGTGTCCACAGGTATGGCGAAAATCTTCGGATGTTTCTGCGGACGAGCACCAGCAGCGTAAACAACATGGTCATTGATCATATCGAGATCAGGAACCAGCGCCGCCATCAGGCCGCCTTTTTCCAAAATGGTGGCCGGGGCAAAAAATTTCCGGTCGCCGACCAGATCATCATCCGCACGTTTTACCGTGGGAGTATACATAAAGTCGGGCTTGCTGCCGGGAGAAAAAACGAATGACGACAGCAGGTATTCAACCCTTGGCTGATTTTCCGGCAGACTGGCCGTTACCTCAATATGAAAGTAATCGCTATTCTTTTCCAGAGATACAAGCTGCTCGATTTTATTAGAGCCGATTCCACCGGAAAATAAAATGCGTGCCTGCTCTTTTGTGTTTTCCAAAACTTTTGCCGACTTCAATCCTTCCTGCACCATCAAGCGGAAATCATTGGCAAAACCAGGCCCCCTGCCATACAGGGGCATAACCGGCCCGGTGGGCTGTTCCGGCCTGACCATCGATTCCAGGACCAGTTCCCACTGCTTATCTTTCAAAACATAATAGGTTTGGGAAATCACTGGTCTGTTCAGCTGAAACCGGGCCTTAACCATTCCGTTATCAATTTCGATGATGGAATCGTTCTGTTTAACTGATACTGCTGATTCATTCTGCCCTGGTCCGCTGCAACCGGCGAAAACCAGAATCAGGATAATTATACTGCTAAAGATCAAGCATTTCAAGTTTTTCATAATTGACTGATTGTTCTATTTATTTAATGCTGGGCCAACTTCTACATTCACCTGATGGGTTTTCCCATCCTTTAGCGCTATGATCAGGTTGCCCTGAACAGGTTTTCCATCCAGCCGGATTTTAGATTCTCCGGGAGAAAGTTTGGTATTTCTCTTCACCAGAATTGAATAATGATCCCCCCTGAAGGGCCGTTCGACACTATACTCATTCCATTCGCGTGGCATCCGGGGATCAATCACCAGCCCTTCAAATTCCGGTCTGACGCCCAGCAGGTAATAGTTGTAGGCGATCCACATCCAGGAGGTGGCTTCACCAAGGCACCATTGAAACTGTCCCTTTCCGGCCAACCGGTGATCGGGTCCCACATAGTTTTCAGGATATACATACGGCTCACACTGATACACTTCCATTTTCTTTGCTTGATGAGACAGTGAAGCTTTGGTGTACATTTCCCAGGCAAGGTCATCCTTTCCGGCCATGGCGGCAGCTATAATTGCCCACCCGACCGGTCTGGGATAAACATTTGCATTTCGAAATCCCGGGGCATAGATCGATTGGGTACCAACAATCTCATCGTAGGAGGTGTAAGAAGGAGAAAAAACCAGCGGGCCATAATCACTCATCGCCATGGATTCTACGGCATTCAGGCATTTATCGGCCCTCTCCTTATCGGCAACTCCGCTAAGAACAGCCCACGACTGGGAGTTTAAATAGATCTTACCTTCTTTATTCAGATGGCTTCCTACCGGTGTGCGCTTACCATTGCGGTCGGCGAAAACCGCGGCATACCACTCACCATCCCAGGAGGTTTCGTTGATAGCTCCTTTCATATAATTGTAATCTTTTTCCCATTTGGCGGCCAGGTCATCGCGGCCGCAGAGCCTTGCGATCCGGGCATATTCTTTCAGCCAGAAGCACAACTCCATGCCGAACATCACGCTCTCGGCCTGTCCAAACTGGCTTACCTTCGTAAACTCATCCATCCAGTCGCCCACGTTGGCCGGTATTCGAGGCAGACCGTTAACTGACAAACCCGAAAGGGCAATCTTGAACGCCCGGTCGAGATGGTTCCACACGGTACCCGTGGTACCCTCTATAAATGGGTATTCCTTGTTCAGAAAATCTTTATCTCCGTTTTCCTTGATATAATTAAGAATGGAATACATATATCCGTAGGTATCGTGGTGGTGCGGAACCTTGAATTGCGATCCGACCTTGATGTCCTTCGGGTCTTTCTGGATGTCGGCATACCTCATGGCCGGATAGCTGGCCGTGATTTCAGTGAGCGAGATATTGTCGGTCTGGCATTTCAGCAGGTAATCGATCATCTGGCCATTCACTGTTTTATTGAACGGCAGGGTGGTATGCTCGGGGAAAACGCTGATGTTCCCTCCTTCGATTCCATAATTCCAGAGGCCTACCCCGGCAATATTTTTGTCGTTTTCACTTCTTTTAATGACTTGATTCCAATGATACTTGGTCCAGATATTCACAATCCGGTCATTGGCCTTATCAGGAGTTTTGGAATTGATGTTATTGGAGACCAGATCGGAATAAAAAGCGTTCATCCTTTTAAATTCCCTGTCCACTACTGCCTGATCGGAATATTTTTTAATCAGTCGGGCAGCTCCCTCCTTCGTGTAATCCATGCCAAGGATATAGGTCATCACCGCCTCGCCATTCGGCTTCACGGTGACTTCCGTCTGCAGCACTCCCCAGGGAAAATCATCCTCGCTCCAGAAATCGGTGTTTGACAGCTTCCCGTCAGCCACTTCCTGTGGGCGGGCAAAGTCGAGCCGGTCTCCCAGGAAGAGCCTTCGTATGGCCTCATGGGATTTCACCGGAAGGTTGGCGCTGAGGAACCCTGTGTAGGGCCAGGCCCGGCAGAGTCCCACGTTTTGCCAGTCGGGCTGGATCGCCCAGATTGTGTTATCCGAAAAAGTTGTCCTCTTATAAAGATTCTGCTGGCTCCCGGCCCTGCCATCGCCGCGATAAATAATGTACTTATTGCCGTCGCCCAGGTTCCATTCCACCTGACCGAACACTTTTAAACTACGTTCTTTGGAAGAAAGGTTGGTGAGATTTACCTGCATGAGCAATACATTGTCGTCCTGAGGAATAAAATAAGTGACCTCTGATTTCACCTGGTCCCTCGTGCAAACTATCCGGCTGTAACCCATGCCGGTCTGGCACTCCCATTCGCCCTCGGATTCCGGGTTATTGATCCAGGTAAATTTTCCGTTGTCGCCGGCTCTGACCCAGAAATTGCCGGAAACCTCCTGCGGGTTCGTGAGCCCGTTGATCGTAGGGTCCGACATGAATACCTCGATACCCCCCTTCTGCGTCACCCAGGCAGTGAGAAAATTGTTCGAAAGCCTGTTGAACCATGGTGTTGGAAGATCTCTTTTGTATATATGGCAAACCGTTCCGTCATCGGAAAATTTATACCACGGCTTATTGTCCTGTGAATTTGCGATGAGGAAGCACCCCACGAAAAACAAGGAAAGAAGAAGCTTGAGTGTTTTCATTATTTCGGGATTTACTTGGTTCGAAAGTCTATTTGATTCTCAGAATCTTTTTTCGGGCTATACTATTTCCATTGGAGATCTCCAGGAAGAAGACTCCGGCAGGAAGGACAGAAATATTACAAAGCATTTTCCGCGCTACTACGAATTGGTTATCAGAAATCAGATTGCCGGCCAGCGAAAAGTATCGTAACCTGTTAAAACCATCTGTTGCTTCGATGTTTATGAAGTCGGAGGAGGGATTGGGATACACCCTGAAATCATAATCGGTTTTACCACCGAGGCTTGCCTGGTCGACGAACAGGTCGCCGCCGGGATAAACCGAAATCACCAGTCCGGCCAATGTCTTCCCGGGTAGGCTGTCGGTGCGCGCACCATTGAGCACAAGAGTATAGATCCCATCCGGATCAAGTCCGTCGATTTTCAATACAAAGCCATAGGGTTTATTCCATGGCTCCTTCAGGATATCGAGCATGGAAGTCATCCCGATGGTCAGGGTTTTGCCGGAAAGGCTGAACCCGTTGATTGTTACTCCATCGACTCCAACGACCAGGTTATTATCTGTATTGATATAGGCTCCTCCCAGTTCCCGGTATGCATCCGACAAGCCGGTAAACACTCCGGAGCCCTCGCCCCACCCGGCGTGGGTTCGCATGGCCGACTGGGGGTGCCCCTCGTGGTCGATATTTTCGGGTCCAAGTCCGAATGGATAGATATTGGTATACTCGTAAATCCCGTTTGATTTATGCAGAGGATGGTTGATGAGTACCACAGACGAACGGGCGGCGGCAACGCCACGCTCCAGGAGGTCCTGGCGGCCTAGCCTTTTGCCGTACCAGATGAATGGCTCGGCATATTCCGCCTGCCGGGCATCGAGGTAAGTAGCATGGTCGGCATTGTCGACCGTGAATCCCCCAAAAGGATAGGCTGTATATATGTAGTGAGGGTCCCAGCTGCATTGGGTGAAGGTGAGGTAGTCGATGCATTTTTCGCCGGTTTTCAGATATATCTCTTTACCGGAGGCCCGGTACAGGGCGGCAAACCCCTTGGCCGCCCAGCCAACGCTAAGGTTGCCGCGCGCCAGCTGACCCTGCTCCTCATCACCGGTAAACGAAAGAGGCTTGGCTCCACAGGAAAAGTATTGCTCCAGGTCGACCCATTTTTGCCGGGGAAGAATATCCCGCACCAGATAAGCGGCAATCTTTTCAGAGGCATCAAGGTATTTCTGATCGCCGGTAGCGGAACTTAATTCGGCCAGGAACCACATGCCCGCGGCAGGCTGAGCACTCTTCAGCAACACATCCGAGAGCTTCATGTTTGTTCCGACATACGATGGGATCGTCCCGTCAGGGTTGATCGCTCCAGCCAGCCAGTCGCCAAATTTCTTTACGAACGGAAGAATCCGGCTGTCGGCTTCGCAGTTCCGGTAATACTCCAGCAGGCGTGCACAGGTCATGCTCATGGAAACCACGTCGTAAGTGCCGCAGGCCGGACCTGAGCTGAAGAGCCCGTATTGACCGTTGAGCACATCAAAACTATTATTCTGCCAGCTTTTCAGTGATGCCCGGTAGATGATCGGGAAGAGGCCGGAGGCGTTCTGCGGGGCAGCGAGGGTGAGGTTAATGATCCGCTTAGCCTTATCGGTGAGGGTGGAATCATTGAGTTTTTTACCCCAGAACCAGAGGCCCGAGGCATCCCTGACATTATTCCAGAACATGCAGTTCCAGAGAGCATCCAGCCATCCGGGCACCGCGCTTCGGAATCCACCGCATGGCTGACCGTTCATCTCGAAGGAGAGAAACGACCCCTCGTTTTTATACCCTTCCACTCCGGGCTGAACGGCCATCGGAGAAAAGGTGACTTCCTGCACTGTTTTAACGTATTCTGAAAAAGGCATAGCCAGATGGCGTTTTCCGATAAAAAGCGGATGTCCGTATTTTTCCCAGATATACCGGGTTATTTCCTGATAACCTGATTGGTCCGGAGTATCTGCTCCGAGGAACATATCAAACCCATAGCAGGGGGAATTGGAGTCCAATGTACGGAGCATGGAACCATCATTAGGATGCAAATATCTGACATGATGCTGTATTACATTATCAATCAGGCCATAAGAAAAAACCGGTTTTTTGGTTAGCCCGGTTTTCACGTTCAGGTCAAGGCCGGTGGGCATAGTGTATTTATCCTTAACCAGCGGTACTGAAAATTGATTTCGCGGGACCAGATTGGTCCTTCGGGCATCGGGTGATATGATCCGATCATCATTTATCATTTGCAGATCAGGTACCAGGGCAGAAAAAAGTCCCTCCTGTTGTAGAATGATTGCAGGCGAATGAAAACTACGATCTCCGATGATCTGATCCTCAGCGGGTGTAATCCATCGGACTTCATTGTACTTCAATGTCGGGGTATGAACAAATTCCGGTATCGAATCGGTGTTGAATTCGAAGCTGGAAAGCAGGTACTCCAGCTTAGCCGGTTTATCGGGCAATACAGCTGAGATCTCAAAATGGAAGAAATCCGCTTCCTCACCCAGGGAGATCACCTGCCTGATCGGAACCCCGTCCACCGATCCTGAGAGTTCAACAAACTTTTTCCCGCTGCCATCAGTGCCGCTGGCAATTTTGGAGAAATTCCCGTTGACTAAAATTCTTCGCTGGCCCAGGGAAGTATCGAATAATTTATTTCCCCCGGCAGGAAACGTGCCAGTCGTATAAAATGATTGGGCCACCCGGATCCACCGTCCATTTTTCATGGCATAGAATTCCTGACTAACTGTTTGGGAATTAAGGGCAAACCGGGCCTGGATGATTTTGTTTTCCAAATAGGTGGTATCGCTTGATGCCGCCACCGGCTGAATTAACCCCACCAACAATAATAAGCATGCTAACAATTTACCCGGAAAGCTGATCATATTGAATTCTCCTTTTTTTTAATCCAGATTATTGAATATCAGCCATTGCAGGCTTTAATGACAAATCATCATACCAATACCAGACCGGTCCGAAGATCTCCGGAGGCCGCTGCGGTACCCCGGGATATTCCTTCCAGGATCCCTTGGTCAGCTTGCTCTTTTTTGTGAAATGGACATGATGGATCAGTTTAACTTTTCCATCGGAATACCAGGATTCCCATGGCCACTCATCCGACTTATCCATCGGCGGCAATATATATAACACCGGTCCGTCGCCCCCGAGAATATGGGGAATAACCACCCAACGACATTGCTGGTAATAAGCTCTTCCGGAAGCAGAAAGCGGTTTTATCAGCATCTCTTCGGCATCAAAACCAAGTACTCCTGCGGCATCAAAAATCCGTGCACGTTTCAGCTGATCGTACAAGGAGGCCGGTTTATTAAGATAGCGTGGACTGAGGTCGTTTTCCTCCAGTTTATACCAGCGGGCGACTCCGTTTTCCGTGGGATCCTTCAGTGGAAAAAGTACCCAGGATTCTTTCCGCGTGATGCCCTTGTCATCCCGGAACCATCTTTCCCAAGGGGTCCAGCCGGTTTCCTCCTCCGGCGGCAGTGCGTTGATCATGATCCCTCCCCCCTCATGATAGTCCACCGACCAGCGATACCGGCGGTAACTATGATCAACACTCCGGGACAGCGGCTTAATGGTTGTATTAAAATCCAAACCGATCTGCCGGGCAGCTTCGATAACGCCTGCCGAACTTAAGGTGGCAAGAAAATCAGTGTCAACATGCTCGAATTCTGATATCTCCAGTTCCAGTTGAGAGGAAGCAGCTGACTCAAGAGGTCCCTTCCCCGGGTCCTTTGAGCCCGTGCAGCTGCACCCCCAGCAAATCAGTAAAAGAATTGCATAATTTTTCATGTTTCCTTTGCTGTTGCGACATTAATTTTGAACTGCATTAACCGGTAACCCTGCCTTTTTATCGTTGGCAGTCACCAGGAATTCTTCCGTTTTGCCAGTTGTGAATACCCTGGTGGCTTTAAAACGGATTGTGCCCGTTCCGTTCAGTGTAAAGCTGTTCAGGCTTAAAGGTCCGTTCAGCGAAGTTAACTTCACCGATTTATCCGGGCCGCTGTCAGCAATCTCTGCCGTTCCATACTGATATCCGTTCGACCAGAAATATTTCCCCGGTTTCGGATTGAAATTCATGGTCTTTTTCACTGCTGAATAGTTAAATCCCGTATACGCCAGCACACCTCCCCAGGCTGCCATGGCACGGGCATACCGGTGACCGTATTCCCCTTCGTTGAACGGATTGCGCTTATTGCCATCGAAGCGGTCACGTATAGCCTTGTATACCTGCAATCCGGCATCGAGCTGACCTTCATATATCATCCCAATGGCGGCAGTATATTCAAACCCGGTCATGATCTCGGTATAATATGGAAAAGGAAAATCAAGCAATTCCCCTTTGGGATAGCTCGCCATGATCAATCCCGACTCATCACCCAGGCCAAAGCTCCGGAAGGTGTTAAAATGTTCATTGAAATTGGACACATAATTGTACTTCATAATGCTGCGGAGGGTAGTCTGAACATGCGACTGGTCAAGGATATATCCGAGACCTGCAGTGTGCGCCAGATATTGGCCGACCAGCTGGTCCACAAGGCAGCCCTTTCCCAATTGAGCGATTTTTGTGGTTCCTTCGGGGATGTGGTGCTCATAATAATCTCCGTTGAAAAGATTGGCATCTATCCATTTTCTCCCTTTGACATACAAATCATGACACTCTTTGGCAAAAACCTGGTCTTTCACGGCAATGGCCATCTCTTCCGATGCCCTCAATGCACCCAGATACCAGCCGGCCATTTGAGGATTTGGGCCCAGGTAACTTATATCCATAGTATTACCCTGACTTCCCTCCATAACCCCGTCTTTATTCGGGTCCCAGATTCCTGTCCAGGCGAAGCTCATGGCCTTTTTTATGTTGGGCCACATAGAGAGAAGTTTCTGATCGTCACCCGAAAGTTGCCATTCCCGGTACATTTTTATCAGGGTGCCCATTTGACCGTCAGCAGCCCAGTGCTTGTATGATTTCCCCTCCTCTTTCAGCGGGAGGCCGACGCGATGGCTCATGCCACCATTGTCATTGGTCGCGAAATTGAATTCGACTTCCCGAAATTTTGTAGCCAGATTACCAAACAGATAGGGAATGGTAGTTTCATAATTCCACACATGGAAACAAGTACCGAATCCCCAGCCAGATGATTTTTCGGCTCCGATCGAACTTCCCTTGATACTTCCGGTGCCCTCCCATCCCAAAGGATAGCCATCGGCCGTGCGGAACATAGTCTGGGATCGCAGGTTATTCAAATTAAACAGAGCAGCCTCCTGAATAACAACGGGTATATCTGACTTTACGAAGGCGCTGACAAATTTCACTGTTTCCGTTTCGAGGTTCTTCAGGTCTGCGGATGTTTTCTCTGCAACATCCCAGGCATCTTTATATTGGGTAGTATAGAAATTGCCGACTATTGCTTTCGGCTTTTCTGGTTCGGTCCCGGTGTCCCATGCACGCCTGTTGGGAAAATGCCAGGTAAGCAAAAACGTCACCGACTTTGTTTCTCCCGGCAATAATCTGGTTTTTACCGCCAAAGTTGCCGGTGGGGTTAATATTTTCCCCTTTTGAATGGGCATGACTTCCCCTGTATCGTTCGATTGGTTTTCAGTCAGCCCTTCATCATTCGTATGTTCTGTCAGCTCCCCGTCAGCAATAAAGTCATCCCAAAATTCCCGAAAGGTCCAGTTCCACCCCAGCCTTACCCAGGAGGTCCGGTAGGTTACATCTTCATCCGACAACGTTGTGAGGGCCATGGAGCCATAGTTAATATCGTCGGTATCCTTTCGTGTAGAAAACATATAGACACCTTTTACGGAGCCTGCTTTTCTATACTCATTTTTGTTGTCAACCGGCTTTCCGCTCCACCCGTCGACTCCGATAAAATTAGGAATCATACCGCATACAGAGGTCTCAATGGGCACATCGGATGTATTGGTTATGACATAGCGCATCACTGCTACCGGAATCCCGCTTTTACTTTCATCGCCAACAATAAGCGGATTAAAGGCCTCCAGCCGGATTTTCAGCGGAACCTCTTTATGTTTAAATGTAACCTGAGCCAGGGGATAAGCTGCAGCGAAAGCGGTTTCCTCAAATCGCGGAAATCCGCCGTTCAGGGCATCGGCGCCCCAGTCGCCGTAATATTCCTTCACAGGTACCGGACCTTCGAGCACTCTCACACCGGCTTTGCCTCCCTGAGGTTTATAATAGATGGCAAAGAAGGGGCCGTTGGCGATTGTGGGCTGCACCAGCTTGAAGGCAGGCAGCCATCCGATGGCACCGCGGTTCATCATTTCCCAATCACGGAGATCTCCGCGTCCCCCGATGGAAACGCTTCCGGTTCCGATACCTCCCAGCGGCATGGCGACTTCGGTCAGGTAAATCCCTTTATAGGTTTTCAAAACCGGCCATTGCTTATTTAACTCCTGTGCGTTTGCGTGATTCAGGCATAAGGCGAGACACAATGGGAAAAGAGTGCTTATGATCTTTTTCATTATTGAAGATTCAGCGTTGGAATTATCACAATTTTATACTGAACATCTGATTTTCTCCGGATTGTATGGTTTTTACGGTATTGGAAGAAGATTTGCCCAGACCTTCGATGTTAACGGTTGCAACATCAAGTTTCCCGTTCAAAACATTCAATTTCACCTGCTTTTCACCATTTTTCTGCGAAATCTCCGCTGTTCCGTATGAATATCCGTTTGACCAGAAGAAATTACCCGTGATGTTTCCGAAGGTGATTTCCTTTGTAACCCCTGAATAATGGAATCCGGTGAGGGCAAGGACTGCTGACCAGCTGGCCATAGCCCGGCCATAGTGATGTCCGCATTCTGCTTCATCAAAAGGACTTCTCTTTCTTCCGTCATAGCGATCCCTGATATTCCTGATGCATTTCAAGCCATCTGCTGTTTGCCCTTCCTGGAGCATTCCTATTGCAGCGACGTATTCGAAACCTGTCATAACCTCCGTAAAATATGGGAAGGGATTCACCGGCCTGGTTCTTGGATAGGAAGCCATAAGAAGGGCTGCCTCATCACTAAGAACATAGCTCCTGAAGCAATTGAAATGGCTTGAGAAATCAGGCAGGTAATTATATTTCATTATACTCTTCAGCGTAGTGGCCACATTTTCCTTCTTTACCAGGTATCCTAATCCACAAACATGAGCTAGGTATTGACCAACAAGCTGATCGACCAAACAGCCTTCACCAAGCTGATATTCGGGATTTCCATAATCTGTGGAGCCCATTCCAACCAGCTGCTCGGCAGGAATATCTTCTTTTTTGGGAACAACAACCTTGTGAATGTAGTATTCGCCATTAAAAAGATTTTCATCCGTCCACTTGCTTCCGCTCGCAAAAAGTTGTTTGCATTTCAACGCCATATCCTTGTCTTTCATATAGGTCGACATCTCCTCCATTGCGCGTAAGGCGCCGAGGTACCATATGGTCATCTGGGGATTGGGACCATAATATTCCACATCCATGGTATTATGTTGAACTCCTTCCATTACCCCGTCCTGATTTCCGTCCCATCCACCTTTAATCCATGCATAGCTCAATGCACTTTTTGCCCTTGAGTAAAGTCCCTTCAAATAATTATCGTCCCCGCACAATTGCCATTCCCTGTATAACTTTATTATGCAGCCCATCTGGCCATCGGCAGCGACTTTAGCAAATTCCGGGATATTGTCCATGGGTAATTTTACCCGAAAGCTCATCAGACCATTGTCTTTAGTTGCCTTACCAAATTCGACATTCCTGAAAGTTCGGGCCAGATCGCCGAAAAGGAAAGCAGTTGCAGTTTCATAATTCCACACATGGGTGCAGGTTCCAAAACAGCATCCGACCTTATCTCCGCATCCTTCCCAGGCAAAAAAGTTTCCATCAGAAAGGCGAAAACAGGTTTGCGTTCTCAATGTGCTTACATTAAACAAGGCGGCCTCTTTCACTTCCAGGGGAATATCGCTTTTGCAGAATGCACTGACAAACTCAACGGTTTTGTTTTCCAGCTGCGTTAGCTGCGGAGCAGTTTTGGCGGCAATGTCCCAGGCTCCGGAATACTTTGTTGCGTAATAGTTTTCCAATGGCTTGGATGCCCATGCAGTCCTGTTCGGAAAGTACCAGGTGATCAGGAATCTGATGGTTTTTTTTGCCCCTGCCGGCAGAATCTCGCTCACGGCAAGAGAAGCCATAGGTTTATTAGAAATACTATCTATTCTGTTTTCAAGTTTTCCATCCATGGAAAGATCATCCCAAAAATCCAGAATTGACGATCCCCATTTCTCAGGCAACCAAGCTGTTCGATATGTCACATTTCCCTTTGAGGTGGTTACTAAAGCCATTTCTCCCCATTGGTCAACCTTTTTATCAACTCCTTCAGATGAAAATATTATTCCACTAACTCCCTGATCTTTACTAAAAGAATTCTTGTTTCCGACCGCCTTCCCTTCAGTTCCGTCCTCACCGATAAAGTTTTGCATAGTTCCGGACACACTGAATGGAATATCCTTATTCGTGGTATTGGTCAACTCAAAATCAATCACTGCCATAGGGATACTGCTGTTATCGATATCACCCGGAATCAGGGGATTGAATGCTTTTATTTTTACCTCGATCGGCACCTGAGGTGTTTTGAGATTAACCTGTCCAAATGGATATGCCGCATCGAAAGAGACCTCATTAAATCGCGGCAACCCGTGATTTGTTGCGATGGCGCCGGAATTCCCCTCATACAGATAAAAGGGTACCGGGCCTTCCAGCAACCGAAGATCCTTTTTACCATCAATCTCCGTAAAAAGTGTGAAAAAGGCAGAAGTTTCTCTTCCTGAAGCAGGATTGTAACCTTTTGCCGGACGACTCATTATTTCCCAGTCCTGCAGGTTTCCTCTTCCGCCCAGTGATACCGTGCCTGTCCCAATACCGCCAATCGGAAGTGCAATTTTATACACATGTTCCTGATCGTATTTTCTAAGTACAGGCCAATCTGCACCGCTTGCATTTTCAAGATAAAATGCGGAAAGAAGCAAAACAGCAATAAATAGAGTTAGTGATTTCATGATCTGTCATTTAATTGTTGAGTATGGGTAATACAATAATATTTGGCATCATTTTTTGTTACTATCAAAGGAAATTCCGCCTACGGCAACCTTCGGAATACTATCATTCCGGCAAATACCGCTGACAGTTATTATATCGCCGGGTTTCGAGTTGAAAATGTCGAAAAAATACCAATCGGGAACACGGTTTGACTCGGCCAGAAGTATTATTCCACTATCTCCCCTGCCGGAAATTGTGACCCTGATACTTTTGCCGATTCTGTTATAATCATCCAGATTATCTGTCATTATTCCCAATCTGAATACACCCGGCACATTCTGCGCAAGGTTGATCTGCACTAATTCTTTCTCAATTCCGGTTTTGCCTTCAATAATGGTTGCTCCGGTAATTATTTTAACGTCAGGCTGTTTCGGATCGATGAGCCAGCAATCCTGCAATAGTGAATGCTTTTCCCCGAATAGCCTTATGGATCCCACAAAATCGGGTAAGGTTTTTGCTGAGTCTTCAAGAAATTTCATAGCTCTTGCATGAAATCGCTTAACATTAAAAAGGGAGTAACCGGCTGTACCATAAAGTCCATCCGCATCAGCATCCAGTGGTTTTATCTCTTCAGGGGAACGCCAGGCAAGGAGGTCGAGATGGTTGCCGGCATACCTTATTGAACCATCACCTTCCGGTATTACCAGCCCGTTGCGCGTCGGATCGGGATAGGTTGTGCCCGGCATAACTTCCAGTGATTGAGAATGATAATCGGGCAGTGTGCGTTTAATTGTCTGTTCATCTGATGAGGTATTGCCGGTTACCCCGGGCCTCGCATACCAATAGGTCGCATTGGAGAAGGAAACTGTTGAATCATGCAACCAGGCTTCGACGTTAACATTCAAGGCAGTGTTAAACGGGATGGCATCGAGGAGTCTGATTCTGGAAACTGTGGTATAACCGCTCCAGTCGGCCTTTCCCCTTGCATCGCGCAATGGAACTGAAATAAACGGAGAACTGAACTGGTGCGCCATTCCCCAGGCATAGCCGTAATAGTCTTCCAGACCGGTTCCTAATTGCGACGGGAATTTCTCATTGTCAAGGTAGATTTTTTCGTCGCCCTCACCCCACCAACCCTTGGAAAAGGCATGAACAGTCAGCACATCACCGGCATAAACACCTTTCCCTTCAGCCTTCAGATAACTCCAGTCGATGGGGGTGGTGGTATTAATCGGAGCATCCTCACGCCAGTTTGTGTGAAAGTACATTGAGTTTGGATCCCAGTGATAGGAGGAGGCAGCAATACCCAGTTCGACTGTTATGGGGCTGGATCCATAGTTTCTTAATTGTATGCTGGCAGATTGCTGGTAAGGCATTACCCAGTTCGATTGTAAAAGGCCATCGTCAGTCACGATGCTCATCCGGTTCTTTACCGGTCGAAGATAAACACCGCCGCCAAAGAATTCAGAAACCGGGCACCACCCAGTTACTGTATTATCAAAGTGAAATTGAAGAACACTGGATCGCAGGGTCTGCTTATCCGGTTCAGAATCAAACCTGACCCGTATGGAACGAACAGCATTGCTTCCTTCAGGCAGGTCGATTTCCAAAGCCTGACCCGGCAAAATATTTTGTTTCCGACTAATATCATAAGAAAACGTTTCGTTTCCGCTCAGTAATTCAGCAGTGCGGGCAATCTCTTTCTGTGCTCTGGCAAATACTTTCGTACTGAATGACTCAACTATTTTCTCTGGATGGTAAAGCCGGTAATCGATTACGTAATAAAATGGATTATCGTCAAGTGTGATTTTGCAGCTTTTTGAAAATGGTATGGGCAGGTAGAAATCAGCTCCTATTTGTTTGGGATGGCCAACAGGCAGGCTAAATTGCCGGCTTGAATCCTTCTCATCGGAAGAGATAAAGGCGAATGGCTCTTTAACGAATGACTTCCCACTGATCAGATCGTGATAATTTTCCTCTATTGCAGGCACTTCCAGACCATCAATATAGATCCTGATCTTACGATTCTTATAGGTATATTCCAGGGGGATCCACCAGCGAACGATACATCCCGGACCTTTCTCGTCCATAATCACGTATTCGTCTCCTCCATTATTGACCTCTTTCCTGATGTAGTATCCATAATCCGCATTATTGAACCAGGTCTTCGGGTCATCCGGTCCCGTTTGGGTACGGTCCCAGCTGCTAAGCTGTTTCAGTGTATAATCAGGAAATCTGGTGATGGCCTCCCGGTTAGTCATTTCGGTAAGCAGGGAGACAAGGGATACCGTTTGAAATTTACCAAACCTGTTTTTGCGGATATTGTTGCAGGCAGAAATAGAAAAAATTGCGCAAAAGGCTGTGATCACCAGCACTGTTGCATTTCTTTTTCGCATGATAGGTCAGCATTTAACGGTTGGGGAAACAATGGCAGACCGAAGGACCACCGGCACCTGCATTTGACAAGGGAAAAAAAAGGAAAAAAAATTCTGATGCAGAAGAAGCCTCCTGCATCAGAATCTTTATAAAAGGCTAACTAGCTTCCCGGATAACCAGGATTCTGTTTCAAGTTAGGATTATTAAGCATGGTAAAATTCGGGATCGGGAAGAGAAGGTCATCAGGACCAATGGTTACGGCGCCATTTTTCTCTTTCGCAAAGAACGCATTCATAACTTCGATAGCAACTCCAAACCTTAAAAGATCATGCCAGCGATGGTTCTCATAAGCCAGTTCAACCCGGCGTTCATGCAACAACTTCTGAACAAAGGTGCCAGGTGTTGAGCTGCTTATATTGGCAAGACCAACTCTGCTTCTCACCTGATTGATCAGGCTGTACGATTCGGAAGATTCGCCAAGGCTTTCAGCAAGCAATAATAATACTTCGGAATACCTCATAAGTGGTATATTATTATTGGCATCGCCGATCGGATTTGCAGCAGGATCTTTATATTTTACGCAATAATAAAGGCCTACGTTATCTTTTGCCATGGTTAAGTCCCTTCTCGGGTCCCCTGCCTCAAATGAATCATACAAATCCTGTGTGCCCTTATTATACCCGATTCCAGGCTTAACATCTACCTGCATCGAGGTATAGATATAAATAAACGGACAAGCATCGGTTGTGGATTTAAACTGAAGTTCAAAAACGCTTTCCTTGTTGTTTCCGTTATTGGCACCGAATACATCGGCAAAAACAGGCAATAACTCATACCCATTGGTCAGGACTTTTCTCAGTGCAGTTTCGGCCTCACTCTTTTTACCTATGGTCAGATACACTTTACCGAGATACCCGTTGGCAGCTCCCTTTGTAGCGCGGCCAATATATTTGGCATCGGCATAGGAGACCGGAAGATTTGCTTCGGCAAACAGAAGGTCAGCAACAATCTGATCATAAACCTCAGCAGCGGTGTTACGTGAAACATTTACAACATCGCGATCCAAAGATTTCGGGGTTTCAAGGACCAGTGGCACGCCACCATAATTTCTGACCAGCTCAAAATAGGTAATAGCCCGCAGAAATCTCAATTCACCTAAAAATTGGTTCAGCAATTCGTCGGAAATGGTAACAGCTGCCGCTTTTTCAATGGCAACATTACAAATGTAAATTGCTTTGTAGCACTTGTCCCACGACCACATATACCATTCTTTACCGGTGTCTTTGGTGAAATTATCCACTTCATCAGTCAGGTTCGAAAATCCCGTATTATCCGACCGCTGTTCATCCAGCAGGTGCTGGCCGCAATAGTCGGCCGAGAATATGTTTTTCTGAAACTTATAAGCAGCAATAACTGCATTATCCAGGTCAGCGGGTGTTTTATAAAAATCATCCGTATTTGCCTGTGAAACAGGCGCCAGGCTCAGAAAATCCTTACAACTACTAAGTATTCCAAGAAGGATGACAGTAGTTAATATAGTCTGAAATATTCTTTTCATAATTAGCGTTATTAAAAGGTAACATTAAATCCAAGGGAAATTGTTCTGGGCAGAGGATATCCGCCGCCTAAAGTAAATCCGCCCAAAGTAGCGCTCTGTGAATTGCTCTTAACCTGTGGATTATACCCATTAAAAGTATCCCATGTCGCCAGATTCTCGATGGATACAAAAGCTCTCAATCCAGACATTGCAGAGGTGTTTTTCAACGGAAGAGTATAGCCCAAAGTTATGTTGGCAATTCTGATAAAGTCCGTTTTTTGAACCAAACGGTCATCAGGTAATCCACCCAATCCAAAGGTAAGACGTGGGGTCATACCATCACCCGGGTTTGCATCGTCGATATAACGATTTTCCAGCCATGAACTCCAGATATTGTTTCCACCGCCAGCCCACATGCCTTGGCCCAGAAGGTCAGTTGACCGACCTCCGGTTTGACCGTGGACAAATACCGTCAGATCGAAGTCCTTATAAGTAAACATGTTGGAGAATCCAAAACTCCACTTAGAGCTTGAGTTTCCAATATTGATACCGTCAGGACCGTTAAAGTTACTTATCACACCATCCTTGTTTACGTCTTCATATTTCACATCCCCGGCTTCTTCTCCCGGGAAAATTGCAACACCTGCATCAATGTCGGCCTGAGACAATATACCGATCACATGCAATCCGTTGGATGCTCCGATCTCATAACCTACAGCAGTTATTCTGGTACCGTAAAAGTCATAAATCGGATCACCGTTTGGTCCGAGTTTAAGTACCTTATTGTCATTATAGGATGCATTCAAGCTGGTGCTCCAGCCGAAAGCTCCGGTTGTATTCTTGGTAAACAACGAAAGTTCATAACCGCGGTTCTGAACCTCTCCGATATTCTGCAATGATGTTGAAAAACCGGTTGTGGTTGGCAAATTCACCCTTAATAACAGGTCTGAAGTATGGTTATTATAAAAATCGAAAACAATGTTTATCCTGTCCTTGAACAGTCCAAGATCAAATCCAATATCGAACTGTTTCGAAGATTCCCAGGAAAGTCCCGGATTACTCAGGGTTGATGGGTAGATACCGGAATAATTGGTTCCGGAGCCCATGCCAAAGGTTTGGTTGGTTATTCCAACCAGTCCGATAGCTGAGTAATTCCCGATATCATTATTACCGGTCTTACCGTAACTTGCCCTGATTTTAAGGTCACTGACCGCCTTCACATTCTTCATGAATGATTCCTGAGAAACTCTCCAGGCAGCTGCAACTGAAGGGAAGGTACCATATCGGACATTGGATCCAAACCTGGAGCTTCCGTCTCTTCTTATAGTAGCGGTTAAGAAATATCTATCCGAGAATGAGTAATTTGCTCTTGCCAGATAAGATAACATCGACCATTCGGAAACACTGCTGTTACCGGCTGTAATTGTAGCAGCGTTAAGCGTATGCACCAGATTATTAGGATACTTATTTGAATACAGATAATTACCCGTTGCCTGGTCTTTCTGAGCGGTAAAGCCTGCAGTAAAATCCAGTTTATGCAAATTATACGACTTGTTATAGGTCAGGAATGTTTCAGATAACCAATTCAATCCATTACCATAGGCGGATGATCCGTCCGCATAAGTGGGAGGGGGGGCAAAAGGTCTCCAGCAGGTAGAAGGCAAAAAGTAATTGCTGCTACTGTTGTTAATTACCGTTCCAACTGATGTTCTCAGATTAAGGCCTTCGGTAATGGTAAGATCCAGGTAGCTGTTCATCATGTTCGTGAAGCTGGTGTTTTTGTTTTCATATTCATTGGCCAGCTGCACAGGACTTCCACCAAGTGCCATTAAACCAGCTTTACCATA
>CAIXHD010000169.1 GCA_903919065.1 uncultured Bacteroidota bacterium | reverse complement strand
GCCAGCATCAAGCTCCCAGTCTTGCAAAGGGTTGGCCCAAATTTCCGGGCTTATCCATGTCCTGGTAACATTTTTCGGAACCCTGACTTTGTAGGTTTCCAGGGATAATGCGGAAAGCGAAAAAGCTAACAATATGATTATCAAGCGTATTGATTTCATGACTGAGGTTTAAACAAACCAAAATAAGGTATTAATTCAGAATTGGTCCCAGGTGCCATAAAAACACAGTTTTTGTTTTAAATTCCTTTTTAGAAAAAGCGGTACTGTTTAGCAGGCCGTTACGCTTTGAATTGAGCAATCCATTGCGGAGCAAAAGCAATTGGTATTCAGTCGAATAGTTTAAATGGTTTAGAATCCGGAATGCGTACTCTTTAATCTGGAATCAGCAGTTATTGCAACCGATTCATCCTTTCTGTTAAAATGTTTTTATACTGTTCTTTATATGCTTCGCTCATAAAACTGCGGTCTATAAGTTCCTGCCATTCAGGCAATGCTTTCGCCATCTTGTTGAAGATGTTTTCCTGCTGTTTTTCTTCCACCTTTAGCATATTCATTGCTGCCACAAAATCCTGCTTCTTCATCTTCATCTTTCTCCCATTTAAGGTTAACGCCAATTCTTCTTTATCAGCAGGATTTACTAAAGCTGTATTCACCAAATCATAAGCCGGTGATAAGGTCATGCCCAGGCCTGGCTGCTCCAGTAATGAGAAATTCTTCAAATGCATATCGGCATTTCCCGTAAGAAAGGAAAAGAGTACCAGCTCAAGAAAATTTACCACATCCAATCCCGGATTTACTGAATACTTCTGAATGGCTTTACCAATCTGCTCATAGCTGCCATGGTATTTGTCTTCCGTGAGCCGTTCGGTAAGCTGACACATATCTTCCATGGCCAATTTCCCTTTTTTTGTTCGGTCTATTCGCTTCGTTACATAAGCCAGATTGCCAGATTGCAGGCGAATCAAACTATGTGGCGCTGTTCTTATCCTGGCTATTTGTGCCAAATGCATGGTTACATCTTCCACTACCGGCAATTGCGGATACAAAGCAGCAGGCGGTTTCAAAATATACCCGCCCCATAGGCCCACAATGGTGAATTTTCGTTCTGTTCCTCTGTGATTATTGCCGGTGATATGCAAGGATAATTTGGCTTGCACACCTGTTACAGCCGTTTGGCTCTGTATCACTTCTTTGGCCAATGGCTCCATGTCTTCCTCTGAATATGGCAATGCCGGAGGTGTTGGCTGCCCAAATATTTTCTTTGAGCAGGAAGCATGAAAGTCTTGCTCTTTTTCAGCCAGAGGTTGATAACAAAATAAGCAGTTGATCATGGTGTATCCTC
Source organism: uncultured Bacteroidota bacterium (assembly GCA_903919065.1). Classification (GTDB taxonomy): domain Bacteria; phylum Bacteroidota; class Bacteroidia; order Bacteroidales; family UBA12481; genus UBA12481. The sequence continues at coordinate 972 of CAIXHD010000169.1, read as the reverse complement.
CTCTTTTACTTCCTCTACACTTACTGCTCCTATGCAATCTTTACAGCAGGCCAGCAATAACCCCATACGATCTCTGGGATTCAGTTTCCAGTTTCTTTGGGCAATGTCAAGCAACCAGCCTTCGGGGATCAGGCCATCAAAAAAAGGGATTAGTACCTTGGATGTATATGGTGCTTCACGTAGCGGCAGGGTCAAACTTACAGGTCGCGAACCGGGCTGTGCTGCATACACTTTGTCGTACATAAAATGATACCCCTGGTCATCCTGGGTGAGCCATCCGGCTAATTGGTCTTCTATCTTTATTGCGGCTTTTCGCACTTGGTTGAATCTTGAATATATTAATCAGGAATCTGGAATGAAAGCATTAGGAATCGGGTTTGGTGGTTTTGGGTACGGCACCAACTTCATATCCGAAGAGTTGCAGCACCTGGTTCACTTTATCCAACCGCAAGGTTTCCTTCCCTTGTTCCAGTTCACGGATGAAACGCAGGCCTACACCGGCCTTTTCAGCCAGTTCGGGCTGGGTGAGCTTCACCGATTTTCGTTTGTCTTTTACAAAGTCTGCCAGGTTCATTTTATACCCTTTTGGGTGCAAATTTAACAATTTCTTTCATATTTGCACCCTTTCGGGTGTATTTATTTGAAATACCCCAAGCGCAATACCCTATCGGGTGTAATACGGGCATTTAGAGAAACGTGTATTCCCAATCGGGTATAGATATTGCTTATAATTCCCAATATCTCCATAAATCAATATTGATTTTTGTATTAAATTTAATCATTGAATTGGCTGCTTAGAATGTTTATCAGAAGTGAAACTTAACCTTCATACCACAATGAAAACTTTATGCGGAATGCTGTTAATCAGTGTAATCGTTATTGCTGCGGGTTGTAAAAAAGATCCGGAGGATATACTTGTGGGTGGCAGCAACGACACTTTTACTGATTCACGTGACGGTCACGTTTATGGCT
>CAIXHD010000168.1 GCA_903919065.1 uncultured Bacteroidota bacterium | reverse complement strand
TTCAAAGATACCTGTTCTTGATTTTTCGGAAGCAGTGGCCGAGTGCATTATCAGCAGACTTCCGGCATCCGACAGCCGGCCTTTATCTGATAATTTCAAATTTCTTAACGGTTCTCTTAGTGCCGTCGGTAGCCATGATGATATGGTTCCCGCTGGCGAGCCTGGTGGCATCGAACTGGCAGTAGTAGTCACCGTTGAGAATAGTTAGTTCCGGTGTTAAATCTTTCTCCAATTGTCCATTGATGGAGTAAACGCTGATTTTCACCTGATTGTTTCCGGTTGCAGTCATTTTAACCGTGGCTGTTGAGCTCACAGGATTTGGAAACAGGGAAACAGAAAAGGCCTCTACAGGAGTTTCCGGAATGCCGGAAAGCTTTGCGACAGCTATGCTGCCTTTCATTCCGTATTGAACATGATCAACGCAGATATAATAAATAGTATCTGCAGAGCTGATGGTAAAAGTTACGTTTTTCGTAACGGGACCAAATCCCCCGGCCAGGGCTGTTGTGCCGTTTGCAACCCAGGTCGCTTTGCTTACCTGTAGCAAGGGATGTGAAACCGAACCATTAATTGTCACAGTATCTCCGATATGGGCGGATAAAAGCACCGGCGAATAAGCTAATCCGCTGATTGTAACAGTATATTTGGTGGCACTGACATTCAATGTCAAAACCGAAAGAACGGATAAAAGAACAACGAGTTTTTTCATTTTGGTATCTTTTTGTATTTAATATTAAACACAATAGGAAAAAGAATGTTTAGGAATGGACCGTCAATGGTTACCTTTGCCGGATGCAAAATGATAATTTGATTGATCAGATACTGGTCGCACTTAAGATTGAAACCCTGAATGAGATGCAGCAGGCATCCATCAAGGCCATTGATAAAAAGGGAGATGTGGTTTTGGTTGCGCCTACCGGATCAGGTAAAACCCTCGCCTTTCTTCTTCCTCTGGTAAAAAGGTTGAATCCAGTCATTCCTGGTGTACAGGCTTTGATTCTGGCCCCCTCGCGTGAGCTGGCATTGCAGATAGAGCAGGTTTTTCGTTCCATGGGCACTGATTTTAAGGTGAACTGCTGCTACGGTGGCCACTCCATGAGCATTGAAAAAAAGAACCTTTCCGAGCCGCCTGCTGTACTTATCGGCACTCCGGGAAGAATAGCCGACCATATCTTCCGCGATACCTTTGATCCTGCTTCCATTATTACTCTGGTTCTCGATGAATTTGATAAATCACTCGAATTTGGCTTTGAAAAGGAGATGTCATTTATCATCCGCAAGGTAAGATCAATCAGAAAGCGAATATTGACATCGGCTACCCAATCCATCGAAATACCTGATTTTGTTGGGTTAACAAATCCGGTTCGACTTGATTTTGCCACAGATCAGGACAGTGCAGCCAAACTGTCTGTCAAGATGGTAATCTCTGAAGACCGTGATAAACTTTTTACGCTCTTTAAACTGATTTGTAATCTAGAGACAGGCTCAACACTCATTTTCTGTAACCATAAAGATTCGGTAGAGCGGGTAAGCAATTACCTGACATCAAAATCAGTGGTTAATGAATATTTTCACGGTGGACTGGAACAGCAGGACCGCGAAAGTGTGCTGATTCGTTTCAGAAATGGCAGCAACAACATTCTCATCAGCACTGACCTTGCCTCCCGCGGACTGGATATTCCTGAAATCCGGTATATCATCCATTATCACCTGCCCTCTACCGGCGATGCTTATACGCACAGGAATGGGCGGACGGCACGAATGAATGCCTCAGGAACCACGTTTGTTATTTTAGCTGCGGATGAAGTGCTGCCGAATTATATTTCCCAGGCTCCGGAAGGATTTCACCTTGACCAGGAATGCGGACTGCCTCAGATTCCGGCCTGGACAACACTGTTTATCGGTGCCGGTAAAAAGGATAAGGTCAATAAAATGGATATTGTTGGATTTTTGCTGAAAATCGGTAAAATCGACAAGGATGACCTTGGATTGATCGATGTTAAGGATAATATTTCCTATGCTGCCATCAAAAGGGATAAGATCGATGACCTTCTGAATAACATTGCTGACCAGAAGATTAAAAACAAAAAGGTTAGATTTCAGATTGCTGTCTGATATTCTTCAGTCTTCAGTTTTCAGTCTTCAGTCTTCAGTCTGCAGTCTACAGTCTTCAGTCTTCTTCAAAATTTCTTGGTGTAGACGTGGCAGTAAGGAGTTCCGCCGGTCTTTTCATAATACTCCTGATGATATTCCTCCGCAGGCCAGAATGTACTTGCCTCGCGCAGTTTTGTGGCCACTTTATAACCCTTGCCTTTGAGTATATTGATTAGTTTTTCAGCAATAACTTTCTGATTATTATCTGAATAGAAAACCTCACTCAGATATTGCGGCCCGATGTCAGGACCTTGTCCGTTTGTCTGAGTTGGATCATGAATCTCGAAAAACAATTTCGCCATTGCCTCATAAGAAGTCTTGCCGGCGTCGTAAGTTACCCTGATCGCTTCAACATGACCGGTTGTATGGGCGCACACTTCGCGGTAAGTTGGATTAGCTTTGGTGCCACCGGTATAGCCAACTTCTGATTTTATAACCCCCGGAGCTTTATCAAAATAGTGCTGAACTCCCCAAAAACAGCCACCCGCAAAAATTGCAGTCTCGGTTTTCATTTCATTATCCATTGTTTTGCCTGGTATAAACTTTAAAGATATTGAATTAACGCAATGACGAGTATTTTTTGATGTAAACCCTTCTCCTGTAAATACATGTCCAAGATGGCCTCCGCAATTGGCACACATGATTTCCGTGCGGCTTCCATCGGGATCGGCTATCCTGTTAACAGCACCGGGGATCTCCTGATCGAAACTTGGCCATCCGCAGTGGGAATCGAATTTGGAATCCGACCGGTACAATGGAGCATCACACCATTTGCAGGTATAAGTACCATTTTCTTTGCTATCCGTATACTTGCCCGTAAATGGACGTTCGGTTCCTTTATTTACTAACACCCTCTTCTCCTCAGCTGTCAAAATATTCCGATGACTGGCAGATTGCCCGTTGGTGCTTGATATAATGCTCATTATTAATGTTATAATTAAAATATATTTTTTCATTTTGTATTTCGTTTTAAAACCTGAAACCCGACACCCGAAACCCGACACCCGATACCCCATACCCGATACCCGACACCCGACACCCTTCTAAAACGTTTGATTCTATTTTTTGTTTATCTTTTCCAGATAAACCTAACCTATGGAAAGCATTCATTTTAAACACAAGATCGGTCTTGCCCTGGTCTCCTATATTGTTATAGGATTCATGATTGGCGGCGGGATTTTTGTTTATACCGGAATTGTTTATCAGTATTCAGGACAAGCACTACCTCTGGCTTATGCTTTGGCTGTCATTCCTGTTTTTATCAGCATGCTGCCCTTGGCCATGCTTGGCGCGGCCATGCCTGTGTCAGGGGCCAACTATATGTATGCAAGCAGGATGGTTTCTCCCGGTCTCGCTTTTACGGGTGTATGGGTATACGCTTTGGCTTCGTTTTTTGGCCAGATCCCTTTATACCTGATCGGCTGTTCTCAATATATTCAATCGCTGTTTCCCCACCTTCAGATTATCCCGGTTGCCTTGTTAATACTGACATTCTTTTATCTGATAAATCTTTTTGGAGTTAGGATTGCCGCTCAGATTCAGGGGTTATTGGTTGTGCTCCTGATTGCTGCCCTGGTTGTTTATATAACCGGTGGTGCCGGAAAATTACAGGCAGATAATTTTAAGCCGCTGCTTGAAAAGGGGACTGGCGGCCTGATCCTCAGCTTTGCCCTGTTAACATTTACTTATTTCGGAGGTAATGGCATTATCGAAATTGGCTCTGAGATCCGCAATCCGGGCAAGACAATTCCCCGTGCTTTCTTTATTTCTTTTCCGATAGTAACGGTGCTGTATATCGGAATCGCGCTGATTACCGTTGGCTCTGTTTCGCCTGATTCTATTAAAGGTGCAGTGGAACCTCTGGTGGTGGTGGGAAAAGCAAATCTGTCCGGCGGTCTCTATCTTTTCTTTATCCTTGGAGGGGCAGTGCTTGCATTGCTGACTACGCTTAATTCATTGCTCATAATCGGTACACGCTCACTCCTGATGATGGTTCAGGATAATATGCTCCCTTACTGGATGGGTAAGATGACGCGTAAACATCAGGTTCCATGGGTTTTACTCACAATTATTTATTTGCTTTCCATTATTGGGGTTTTATCCGGATTTTCGCTGACCACTTTTGCTTCCTATGCCTCTTTGGGTGGACTGGTTATTTTTCTGCCGATACTTCTGGCTGCCTGGCGTTTTCCGAAAAAATACCCGAAAGAATACCGGCTCTCCGGATTTAAACTGACTCCATTCTGGCTGCGCTTTTCTGTTATTGTTGGTCTACTGATGGTCTTTTTCTTTGGGATCATCATCGTCTATGATTTAAAAGCATGGTTTAAAATCCTGTTTTTTCTTTTATTTATTGCATCAGGATACGTAACTTTTCTGATCCGGAAAAGAAGGTTGAAAAGACTGGGGCGACCACTTGATTTAAAATTATAGCTATGAATAATATTAAATGGATTTCTGGATTGATTTTGCTGATTGGGCTGATGGGTTTTGGAATCCCAACGAAGCCTCAATATGCCATTGCCATCCACGGCGGAGCCGGTGTAATACTTAAGGCAAACCTGTCTGCCGGGATGGAAAAAGCCTATCGGCATATGCTGGATTCTGCTTTAACAGTGGGGGAAAAAGTCCTTGCTTCCGGTGGTAGTTCGATGGATGCTGTGGAAAAGGTTATCAGGATCATGGAAGACTGTCCGCTCTTTAATGCAGGCAAGGGAGCAGTTTACTCCCACGACGGTTATAATGATCTGGATGCTGCAGTGATGGATGGTTCGAACCTGATGGCCGGTGCTGTTGCCGGAGTAAGAAATGTGAAAAACCCAATTACCCTGGCACGAAGGGTGATGACAAATTCTCCTCATGTTATGCTCTCCGGAAAGGGAGCAACTGAATTTGCCCGTGAACAGGGACTGGAGATTGTTGACAGTTCTTACTTTTTCACGGAAAGACGATGGAAAGACCTTCAGAATGCCATTGCCAGGGAAAAGGAAAATAAATTCGGAACCGTTGGATGTGTTGCTATGGATAAGGCAGGAAATCTGGCGGCAGGAACTTCAACCGGAGGAATGACCAACAAAAAATGGAACCGGATCGGCGATACTCCCATTATCGGCGCCGGCACCTATGCGAGTAACAAGTCGTGTGCGGTATCCGGTACCGGTCACGGTGAATTCTTTATCCGTTATACCGTTGCGCGTGAAATTGCGGCTCTGATGGAATATAAGGGAATGTCCGTTCAAAAGGCAGCCGAAGAGGTTATTATCAATCGCCTTAAGCCTGCCGGCGGTGAGGGTGGAATCATTGCGGTAGATAAGGACGGCAATATTGCACTTGTTTTCAACTCACCCGGCATGTATCGTGGTGCTGCCGACAGCAACGGACGGCATGAGATTGCCATTTTTGGAGACAAATGAAATGCCAACACATAATATTGCTCATGCTGTTCTGTTTGTTGATGAAGCATGAGCTGTTTTCTCAGAATTTTGCATTCAGCGGGCAGGTTTCCGCATTGCATTTGTCGAAAATCGAAAAACCCTGGCAATCATATACCGGCTTGCGCTATATTCCCGAAATCAAATGGAAGCAACCGATAAGTAAAACCTGGAATTTCGATCTGGAAGCCTCCGCAAATGCATACGGGCAGCTTGGGGTTATCCTGCATGATACTTTAACAACCAGTCTTAATATTAAGCCCTACAGGGTCTGGGGAAAGTTCTCCACTGAACGCTTTGAGTTGCGTCTCGGATTGCAGAAAATCAGTTTTGGGAGTGCAGCCATGCTCCGACCCCTGATGTGGTTCGATCACATGGATCCACGCGACCCGCTTCAATTGACTGATGGCGTTTATGCCGCCTTAGGGAGATATTTTTTTCAGAATAACGCCAATATCTGGCTGTGGGGAATTTGGCCCGGGAAAACGGTAAAGGGATGGGAGATTCTCACTACCGACCGCCACAGGCCTGAATTCGGTGGACGCCTGCAGCTGCCTGCAGGTAAAGGAGAGGTGGCTCTTTCGGGGCATTTCAGATATCTGGGAGCTGATCAGTCACATGGATATATGCCCATGAATCTTGAAAAACCCTTGCCGGAATATCGCCTCGGGCTGGATGGTAAATGGGATATCGGTCCGGGGATATGGTTTGAGGGAACCTACACCTATTCTGATCTTCCTGCCATCGCTATTAAACATACCAAAATGCTTACCCTGGGTGCGGATTATACTTTTGGGCTTGGGAACGGCCTGACCGCCATGAGTGAACAATTCTTTTACCAGATGGGACCGGAAATGTTTAAAAGCTCATCTACCCTTTCATTTACGGCCCTTTCATTAACTTATCCGATCAGCCTTACCCATTCAATCTCCGGGATGGTATTCTATCAATGGGATACACAGGGCTGGTATCGGTTCATTAACTGGACCATCAATCTGAATAAGATCAGCCTGCATCTTATTGCTTTCTGGAATCCCGATTCGTTCGATCTATATCAAAATACCGGAAACTCTAATCTAATGGGGGGTAAGGGGATTCAACTTCTTTTTGTCTGGAATCATTAAAAAATAAAATATTTATTGCGATACAATGGAATCAAATAAAACTGTCATTTTAATCCGCAATCTGGTGAAAACCTTTCCAATGGGAAACCGGGAATTCACTGCACTGAATGGTATCAACCTGAACTTTGAGAAAGGGGAATTCTCCGGACTGGTTGGCCCGAGCGGATCTGGTAAAACCACTTTGCTGAATATTATCGGAACACTTGATTCTCCTACTGAGGGCGAAGCTATCGTTATGGGTGATTCGGTCGGACAGCTTTCGCAGAAAAAAGCTGCGCATCTGAGGAATCTTAAGATCGGCTTCATTTTCCAGACATTCAATCTCCTGCCTGTTTATTCGGCTTATGAGAATGTCGAATTTCCTTTACTGCTGCAAAAGATGAGTTCTGCGGCCAGGAAGAAAGCTGTTATGGAAGCTCTCGATTGGGTGGGTTTGACCGATAAAGCAAAATCGAGGCCTGCCCAGATGTCGGGTGGGGAATGCCAACGCGTTGCTATTGCCCGTGCCATTGTTAAAAGCCCGGAGATTGTGCTTGCCGATGAACCTACCGCCAATCTTGATGCGGAGAACTCACATCACATTCTGAAGACTATGGAAACGCTTAATCAGAACCTGGGTACCACTTTCCTTTTTGCAACACACGATGAAAAAGTGATCGGGTACCTCCGCCGGATAATTAAACTTTCCGACGGAAAAGTTGCGGAGGACAAAAGATGTTAACTTTCAAACTCGCTATCCGAAACCTTATTGGTGCAGGCTTGCGAACCTGGCTGAATGTTTTTGTGCTGTCGCTTTCCTATGTCGTGATCATTTACATGAACGGCATGCTGGACGGATGGAACATTCAGGCAAAAACCGATATGATGAACTGGGATACCGGACAAGGACAATTATGGCAGAAGAACTATGATCCGATCGATCCTTTTACGCTGCAAAATAGTTTTAGTCCGATACCGGCTGAACTGAATAATCTGGTCAGCGAGGGTCAGTTAGCCCCTGTGCTGGTTACCATGGCTTCGTTTTATCCGGAAGGCCGGATTCAGAGTATCCTGCTCAAGGGGATCCCTGAAAATCAAAAAGTGCTGAGTCTGCCAACTTTATCGATGGCGGGCGATTCGGCCGAAATTCCGGCAATTATAGGCAAGAGGATGGCTGAATCAAATAAGATCAGGGAAGGGGATCTGATCACCGTTCGCTGGCGCGACCGTAATGGTACTTTCGATGCTGCGGATGTCAAGATTACCGCAATCTTTTCTACGAATGTTCCTATGGTTGATGCAGGTCAGATCTGGATACCACTGAGCCGCCTGCAGAAAATGATTGGTGTACCCGGGGAAGCAACCCTTCTGATAAAAAGCAAATCTGCTTTGCCCGCCTTTTCTTCCCAGGAATGGATAAATAAAGACCTGAAAACGCTTACAGCTGACGTCGACCAGATAATCAAATCCAAATCTATCTCTACCGGCGTCATGTATATCATACTGCTCTCATTGGCTTTGCTGGCAATCTTTGATACTCAGGTACTATCCATTTTTAAGCGCCAGAGAGAAATCGGGACACAGATTGCTTTAGGCATGACCCGCTGGCAGGTGGTGAGATTATTTACCGTGGAGGGCGCTATGCATGCGGTTCTGGCTGCATGTCTTGCGGCAATTTATGGAATTCCGTTTCTTGCTTCTCAGGCAAAATTTGGTATCCCGATGCCAAAAGGGACCGATAACATGGGTTTGGCCATTTCAGACAAGATATTCCCCATTTTTAGTATAGGACTGATAATCACTACAGTCATATTCGTTCTGATCACGGCTACCATTGTAAGTTATATACCTGCCCGACGAATTTCTAAAATGAACCCAACTGAAGCGATAAAAGGAAGAATACAATGATACGATTCATATTCAAAGGACTAATGCGTGACCGCCAGCGTA
>CAIXHD010000167.1 GCA_903919065.1 uncultured Bacteroidota bacterium | reverse complement strand
TACCATCAGTGCCAGCCGGACTCTGGTAGCGAACTTCACTGAAAATATCAAGGTTTACAGTGTTACCCTCTCGTCGAATCCTTTGATCGGTGGAACAACCACCGGCAGCGGGTCCTTCAATGAAGGAGCTTCAGTAACCGTGGAAGCAACAGCCAGTGCAGGATATCAATTCGTGAACTGGACCGAAGGAACAAGCATAGTTTCTTCAGATGCGGCTTATACGTTTACCATCAGCAGCAATCGTACCCTGGTGGCGAACTTCAGGTTAAATGTTTATACGATTGTACTTGCTTCGAATCCACCTGCTGGTGGAACAACTACAGGCAGCGGTTCCTATAATTCGGGCAGTTCAGTAACGGTTACCGCAAGTGCGAATACCGGATATACATTTAAGAACTGGACTGAAGGTACAACCGTGCTATCCACAAATGCTAGCTACACTTTTACCATCAGCGGTAATCGCAACCTGACTGCTAATTTCACTGCAAATTCTTATTTAATTGAACTCTCCTCAACTCCGTCAAATGGAGGAAGTACCGCGGGAGGCGGGTCATACACTTTCGGTACCTCTGTAACTGTTTCAGCAACCGCCAATCCCGGATTTTACTTCACGGGCTGGACTGAAGGATACGATGTGGTATCCGAGGGTGCTTCTTATACATTTACAATAACCGGCCACCGGAAGCTGATTGCGAATTTCCGTCCAACGATTGTCACAAATACGTTGACACTTTCTTCGAATCCGCCAGAGGGAGGAACAACATCGGGAGGTGGATCATTTATTTCAGGAACTTTAGTAACCGTAAGTGCTACGGCTAATTCCGGATTTACCTTTACAAACTGGACTGATGGGGGAGCGATCGTATCCACAGATTCTACGTACACTTTTACCATTACAGGCAACAGAAATCTGACTGCAAACTTTACTAAGATTACTGCGGTTTTCTGTGTCACGCTGTCCTCAAATATGTCATTTGCGGGAACAATTACCGGAGCCCGTTCCTATCCTGCAGGTTCCACTGCTACTGTAGTTGCCGTCCCGAATCCGGGCTTTTCATTCTTGTCCTGGACTGAAAACGGGAAGGCGGTATCCACCAGCTTAACTTACAGCTTTACGCTAACTGCAAACCGAATTCTTGTAGCAAACTTCCAATCGACAACCGGACTAAAAACAGTTTTGCTAAGTGCAAGCCCTCCGGCAGGAGGAATAGTGACAGGTGAAGGAGCATTCAGTATGGACTCCAGGGTTACCGTTGTCGCCACTGCTAATGCAGGTTATAGCTTTAAAAACTGGACTGATAGAGGAGACATCGTGTCCACTGATGCCTCCTATTCTTTTATCGTCATTAATGACCGGATACTGATTGCGAACTTTCTGAAAAACTAAAAAAATTATCGAAATGGCCTATAAAATCAATTCAAAAAGGGCATCATGCATGGCACGGTCCTTTTATATCCTGACGAGAAAAAGCCTTATTATGAGTGCATTTATTTTGGCAGGGATGCTTATGCCAGCTCAGGGGCAGGATACCATTAAATACTCCAATCCTTCCTGGTGGTTTGGGGCAGCTGCAGGTGCTAATTTTAATTTTTACCGCGGCTCCACGCAGGAATTGAATTCAACTTTTTCGGTTCCCGCTGTTTTTCATAACGGATTTGGTATTGGACTCTTTGCTGCGCCACTGGTGGAATATTATCGTCCGGGAACCATGCTGGGATTTATGCTGCAGGCAGGATATGACAGCCGGAAAGGTGCCTGGGATCAGATTAAGACCCCATGTAATTGTCCGGCTGATTTAAAAACGGATCTCAATTATGTAACGTTTGAACCCAGCCTGCGGTTTGCTCCTTTCAAATCAAGTTTCTATTTGTATGCAGGTCCGCGTTTGGCTTACAATCTGGCAAAATCATTTACTTATTCGCAAAAAACCAATCCGGATATTCCTGAACAGGTAGCTGAACCAGATGTAACAGGTGATTTCAGCAATATCAATAATCTGCTGCTTTCCATGCAGGTTGGTGCCGGAATTGATATTCCGCTCTCCTCTGAGTTAAAGAAGACAAAATGGATGCTCTCGCCATTTATATCCTACCATCCGTATTTTGGTCAGGACCCGCGTTCCATTGAAACATGGAATATCACAACCATCCGAGCCGGGGTCGCCTTGAAATTGGGCCGGGGTAAAGAAATCCCGAAACCGCCAAAAGTTGAAGAACCAATGGTTGCCATTGTTTTGGAACCCGTAGTGAAATTTTCCCTTGAGGCACCATCAAATGTTCCTGTAAACCATAATGTTAAAGAGATATTCCCCTTACGTAATTATATCTTTTTCAAAAAGGGATCAACCCGGATACCTGACCGGTATATAATGCTAACCAAAGATCAGGTTAAGGACTTTAAGGAGGATCAGCTTCAGGATCTCGAACCGAATAAGATACCAAGCCGTTCAGAAAGGCAAATGATTGTCTATCATAACGTGATGAATATCCTTGGTAATCGTATTTCCAAGAATCCTTCAGCCACCGTTAAGCTGGTCGGATCCTCGGCATTAGGTCCGCAGGATGGTAAAAAAATGGCAGAATCGGTTAAGGCATACCTGGTAGATATATTTGGTATCGATCCTTCCAGAATTGCTGTGGAAGGCCTTACCAAGCCAAGAATTCCATCTGAAAAACCAGGAGGCACCAGAGAACTTGAACTGCTTCGTGAAGGTGACCAGAGGGTTTCAATAGAATCCGGATCACTGGATATTCTGACCGAATTCCAGACTGGAATCGATGGACCTTTGCGCCCTGTTGATATTTTCTCCAAACTTGAAGTCCCGAACGAGGGTGTGGTAAAATTTAAAGCGGAAGGAGCCACTGAGGCTTTCACTTCCTGGTCGCTTGATATCACTGATAGAAATGGAATCGTTAAGAATTTCGGTCCTTATACTCAGGAGCAGATTAGTGTACCTGCAAGATTGATTCTGAGCACTCCGGATGTTGCCGATTTCAAGGTAACCATGGTTGGCCAGTCCAAAACCGGAAAGGTCGTTAAACAGGATTCCAATTTGCACCTCGACACGAGAGCTCTTCCGGTTCCGGATGAACTGACCAGATTCAGCATCATTTATGAATTCGACATTGCTGATGCCATCAATGTTTACGAGCAGTATCTTCTGGACATTATCGTGCCGAAGATCCCGAAAAACGGTAAGGTCATCATCAGTGGGTATACTGATATTATTGGCGAAGAGGAACACAATCTGAGATTATCACTTGGCCGTGCAAATGATGTTAAAAATATTCTCGAAAAAGGTTTGCTTAATGCCGGAAGAAGCGATGTTACCTTCGAAGTATACGCATACGGCGAAGATCCTGCTAAGGCACCTTTTGACAATAAATTACCGGAGGAAAGATTTTACAACAGGACAGTAATTATCGACTTGCTTCCAAATAAGTAGTGTTGATTAATAGCCTCTGGCCCGCTTTAAAACAGTGGGGTTTATTTTCATTCCGTTTGTAACCTGATATAGTTTCCAGGTATTATGACCGGTTTCTTCGAGAGCCCAGTTTTTTGCAGGATCCGCTAACTGCTTTTTCACCGCCCGTGGAAAAGCATTAGCGGATCTTGCATTTTCCCAGGTTCGCAGGGTTCTGAATATCTCGTATTTGCGTGGGCAGCTTTCAACGGCTTTTTGATTTAATACGATAAACCAGGTGGCACCGGCACCGATGGAGATAGCCTGAACATGGTTGTACAGATCAACTGTGGAGGTTGAATCGATTCCGAAATTACTTCCGAAAGTGGCCGGAAAATAATTGGCAAATGCCACATCCCTGATGTCCTTACCTTCGCTTGTCATGCTTCCCCATTCCCTGGTGTCAGCATCATACATTGCTTTCCCGCCGCCCACATTCCAGATGCTCTGATAGTGCCAGGATCCTTCTGAAAGAGTTGCGCCGGTGAATCGCAGGTAAGGGATTTTAAGCTCTTCCGCTCTCTCGAACATTCTCCTGAAAAAGCGTTTAACCCCGTAATAGCCATGGCCGGTATCAAACAGAAATTCCTGCCCATCAAAGTCGATAAAATGAAGCCCGTTGATACTGCTGACATCCGCATAATATTCAGCGATTTTGTCCTGCAGATTCATATCGGGAATCAATCCGTCATAGCCATACTCCAGCGTTACCATTAATTTGCAGAGGGTATCCCCAACCTGATGATCAGCAGGCCTGGTTCCCCAATATCCCCTTTTTACATTTCGCAAAACAAAAGGAGATCGGGTGGAAATGCCCGAATAGTGAATGATCTCTTTTCCAATTTTGATCATATTCAGACTTTTGGCATGGCCCTCCCAGCCGGCAATTTCATCAAGATATTCCGGATTATTTACCTCGATAAGGGTATCGGTCGGGGAAATTGTTTTTATCAGGATTCGCTTCTGAAGACAACAGACGCTGTCGCTCGGAACCGGACTGGCGTCCATGGTTCCGGGAGCCAGAGCGGTAGTGATCGCATGTCTTCCAATGAGAACTCCCATCGGATTGGAGATATCTGTAAATTCCTTATGAGATTTATTCCCCGATGCAAAATGGAATGGTCTGGTCTCAAAGTTCCGGCCATCAATGTAGCCCTCATTTGCCCTATCCACCTTAAAAAACGGCCATACACCCGTTTCAATAGCCTTGAAGCCTATCTGGGAAACATAAGAAACTATGCTGTCGTACGAAGCACCATCGGTTACCAGTGCATCCGGAATATATCTGGCAGGATCCTTAATCCATTTACCATTTACTTTGGGGTAGGGCAGCTTTTCGGAAATAACGATTTCCTGAATTACGTTCATCAGTGCAGTGCTGTCGGGGCTACCCCAAAGGGCAATCGATGACCCGATATAGTCCACTCCGGGAAGGGGCTGAACCTCCTGATGATTGGGCTCGTCGGCAGGCATGAAAGGAATTAATGAAAACAGAATATCTCTTTTTTGCCTTCTGTCAATCGCATGATAGGTCAGATAAATTTGTCCCTCGCTGTCGACAAATGCTGATTTGCCGTACAATATTCTGAAATAGGGTTCTTTATGGGAATAGAACGCCACATCGCTGATCCCATCGCCGCCGATTGAAAACAATTGGCCTTCGTGGAGGCTGTCGGGTAGAGGATACCTGGTTTTGTCAGGGCTGTGAATGATATATTGAAAGGGTGCGGCATCGCCAATAGTTGTTGACGTTCCGCCGGTAGTGATATCGTTTAGTGCGAGTATTCCAATGGCATAATTATTGGCATCACTGGTATCGCGGGCCACACCAATCACTTCACCGAAGAGGTTGGTGATGGTCGTGTAGAAGGATCCCCACTGAATATCGGTTATCTCATTCCGGTTAGTCAATGAAAGCAGGGTGAGCTTAAAGTATTTGGTCTCAAGCTCAAACTTTATCGTTGCCACTGAACCATTGTTATAGGCCAGCGTAATTGTTTTTTCTGAATCGGAAAAAGTGGCCTTCTCCGGATAATAATATCGATCTGATTTGTAATTATACAGGCACAGGATCGGCGAAGGTTTGCCTGCCGGACTGTATTCCTTTTCAGGTTTAACCGTACTATTTTTCATGCTTGTAACATATCCTTTCTCATCCACCCTGATTTTGAAATATCGGGTGGAGAAATCCCACTGGGAATAGGCTGCAATGCTGAACAGGAACACGAAACAAAGGGTTAACAGCTTTTTTTTCACGATGATTTATTTTATATGCGACGAATGATCATGGCACTTAGGACCAGTTCACGAATGTCGGCCGGCAGTTGTCCGATTTGCCAGTTGCGCTCCTCTTCTGCTGATTTACCGGCACTTCGTACTGCTTTAAGTGCATACCATGCCGGTCCGAGAGAATGGTCTGCCATATGAGCCGTGGCAACAGCATGCCCAACCGCACGCGCAACTGCTATG
>CAIXHD010000166.1 GCA_903919065.1 uncultured Bacteroidota bacterium | reverse complement strand
CTTCATTTCCAGGGTATTTCCCAGGTTAAAGCCGATGTTGCCGTACCGTCCCGAAACCGAAGGAACACGGTAGATGCCCTCATCGAAAATCGAATAGGTCTGTTCATTAACCTGTGTCTTTAGCAATGCATCTTTTTCAATGACGAGGAGTGTTCTCTGGAATTTACTGAAGTCATATCCCATATCTGGCCTGTATCCAAAAGTAATTGAGGGACTCATCACGTGGCGTATAGCATTGATCCTTCCCCTTTTGAAGTCGTTAAAAAACCCATAGATTTTCGGAGAATAACTGAGATTGAGGTTTGGCGTTAATGCCTGAACATAGTTAAGTTGACTGATTCTGTTGATTATAATACTGTCAGCAATGGGGTCATAAGTCTTTTCCATTGTATTAAAGAACAGGATACCCTGATAGTTGAGCGAAGGGGTAAGTGTCATGTTCTGTATCGGCTTAAATGAAGCCGATAAGGGAATTTCATGCTGGAAACCGGTACGCATCTTGGAAAAAACATCCGGCATAAATATGGAGTCTTCCCTGGCTTTTACCTTATTTTCGAAGGAGGCTGTGTAACGCATTTCTATCTTCTCGTACCACTTTTTCCCAGTGCTGTTAGGAGAGAATCTGAAAGGGTAAAAACGGCCTACCGAAAAATTTCCGGATGGGGCATTCAGCACAACAGACCGATCGTTACTGTTCTGTGAATGACCAATTTTAGCAGTAAAATTATAGAGGTTATTCGTGAACTTCCTTCGGTAGGTAATGGAAGATGACTTCTGGTTGGTCAGGCGCTCCAGGCTATTATTCGGGTCCTGGTTGGCATAATCTGTGGTGGAGTTCAGTTGGTCGTAGGCACTCGAACTCATATTGACACTTGCATTAAAGTCATTAAAAGGGTTTGCTTTAGGATCCTGTGTATGCGACCAGTTTATACTGAAATCCTTCTGCTTTTTATAATTCGGCAGTCCCTTTTCGCCCAAAACGTTATGCGCAATATTGAATCCGACATTTCCCTGGAACTTATAAATCTTTTTATAGTTTGATTTTGCCCCAGCCTGCCAGCTTCCCCTGGAATAAAGAGATCCGGTAACGGATAGGTCCAAGAAGTCATTGATTGCAAAATAATATCCACCATCACGAAGGAAAAACCCCCGGTTCTGTTCTTCTCCATATTTTGGCATTTCAATCCCTGAAGTTCTTTTTTCAGGTTTAGGAAGAAATCCAAAAGGTAAACCGATCGGATAAAGAGGAATATCTTCGACTACCAGATGAAGCGGCCCGGTTACAATCATTTTGTTGGGCACCATAATGCCTTTACTTATTGAAAAGTAGAAATGGGGATGCTCGGCATCGCATGTGGTGTATTTCCCCTCTTTTATATTGAGTGTCCCAGATGAATCCCTCTTGGTATAATGACTGTGGATAAAGCCCTGATCCTGATCCTGCTTCATCACGACATCTACAACAAAAGCTTTCTTGGTATCGAAATTATATCGCAGCTCCTTGGTTTCATACGTCTCCGCATCCTGCTTAAATATCGGAGTGCCCTTAAGTTGTCCGCTGCTATCCTTTACTCCACAGGCGTATAACTCCTTACGGTCGATGCTCACCTCTATATAATCTGCAGTTATCTCGATTTTCTCATAGGTAACCTTCGCTTGGCCATACATCCTGATTTTTTTATCAGTCATGGAGATGACCGTAGAATCTTTAGCAGGATAAATGACCGGGGCATCAAGAAATGGCTTCGGTTTAGCCATCTTTTGTAAAAGGGTATCAGGCTTTAACGGACGTGGAGGAATAGAATCTGCCTGACCATAAGCATTCACCATACTAAAAGTCAGGACCAGAATCCCCAATATAATTTTTTGTATTTTTAGGTGCGATATCAAGACTTAACCGGTTGAATCCCCGGAAAGGGATCGATTCAAAACTAAAGAAAAAATTGCTACTATGCCCATTAACCTTACGGACATAACGGATAAACAACAAAACCATTGTATAAAGTCATTACTGCCGGCAGTTTTAATGATTTTTATTCTACTCTTTGGTCACAAAAGTAACTTAACTGCATCGGATCAGACTACCAAGGCAAGAAAATTTGCGGTTACTATCGATGCCGGTCATGGCGGAAAAGATCCTGGAGCAGTGGGCAAACACTCGAAGGAGAAAAACCTTGCACTGGCTATCGCCTTAAAACTCGGGCAATACATTGAAAATCAAATGGAAGACGTTAGTGTTTTCTATACCCGGAAGAATGACACCTTTGTTGAGTTATATGAGCGAGCCCAGATAGCCAACCGAAATAAATCAGATCTATTTATTTCGATCCATGTTAATTCGGTCAAGAAAGGTTACCCAGTAGGAACATCAACCTATGTTATGGGATTTTCAAGGAGCGCTAAAAACCTCGACCTGGTCATGCAGGAAAACCAGGCGATGTTGTTTGAAGACGATTACAAGACAAGATATGCCGGGTTCGATCCAAATGATGTGCAATCCTATATTCTGGGCAACAATGTCCAGAATAACAACCTGTCGCAGAGCCTTGAACTGGCCGCTGCTGTTCAGGATCATTTCAGAAATGTAGCCAAAAGAGAGGATATGGGCGTTCAGCAGGGTAACCTGGTGGTTTTGTGGGGATGCGCCATACCGGCTATATTGGTTGAAACCGGATTTATCTGTACACCAAAAGAGGAAGCGTTCCTTATGTCTGAAAGTGGACAGGATATCATTGCAGCCTCAATTTATTCAGCATTCCGTCAATACAAGGAATCTGTGGACACAAAGGTGAGCGATGCAACCAAAACTGAAAGCACCGTAAAAGACTCTGTTAAAAGACCAGCAAAATCAGAGAAGTTGACAGTCGATGAAAATACCTTAGCCCGAATGGTTGCCGACCAGAAAGAGGCTGAGAAGAAGGAGGCCGAACAAATGGCTGCAGGTAAGAAAACAATCGAATCGAAAGCATCGGAACTTGATACTAAACAATCAGATACACCACCCGCTAACTTAACAGATAACAATATCGAATTCCGTATTCAGGTGCTTGCTTCCGTTAAGAAGCTTCCTCCATCTGCAAAGGAGTTCAAGGGGGTGAAGAATTTACAGGAATTGAAACTCGATGGTTATTATAAATATATGACCAAGCCTGTTACCGATTATAAGGAAGCACTTAAGATCAGACGCCAGTTGAGTGCTGCTTTTAGCGGGGCTTTTGTAGTAGCTTTTAAAAATGGCAAAAAGGTTCCGTTAACTTCTGTGGTTGACCTGAAGAAATAATAAAACCTATGACGCATGAAAAGCAAGGCATACATAAGGGTAGGCATTCTGTTTCTTGCCACTTTAATAATTGCTTTCTGGGGACTTAATTACCTGAAAGGCAAAGACCTCCTGAGTTCGGAAAAATCTTTCTATTCCCTTTATGAAAAAATTGGAGGACTAACCAAGTCCAGCCCGGTAACAATAAATGGGTTTCAGGTGGGTCAGGTTCGCGAAATTGAACTGTCGAAAAAGAAGCAGGGGATGATCGAGGTGAAGTACTCCATCTCCTACAAATCAATTAAAATCCCTAAAGGCTCCTCGGCGAGAATATACAGCCTCGACCTGATGGGTTCAAAAGGCATTGCACTCGATCTGACTGTTGATTCTGTTTTATGCAAACCAAACGATACGCTGAGAGGTACGATTGAAGGGGAGCTTCTCGATCAGGTTAACTCACAGATGCTGCCTTTAAAATTAAAGGTTGAATCACTAATGTCATCAATGGATTCGGTATTGCTGGGTATTCAGCTGGTTTTCAACGAAAACAACCGGAACAACCTTGCCGAAAGCTTTTCAAGCATCAACCAAACGTTGAACAATCTTGAGGCTGCTTCAAAATTCCTGAATGAATATGTTAAAAATGAATCATTTAAGGTCAGTTCGGTTCTAAGCAGGGCTGATACATTCAGTATTGGGCTTCTCAAGCAAAAAGAGGGACTGGAGGTGATAATAGGTAATATCCGAAAGATCAGCGACACACTGAATAATGTTCCCCTAATTAACACTTTTACCTCTTTACGTGAAGTTCTTGGGAATGTTCATCAGCTCACTGCAAAAATCTCTGCAGGCGAAGGCACACTTGGCAAGCTGATAATCAGTGATTCCCTTTATAATGCTATCCTTGCTACCAATGGAAGCCTCAACAGGCTGGTAGAAGATATCCGAATACACCCTTCCAAATACATCAGGATCAGCCTTTCCGATAAGAGCAAATCCATCTATGCGTCAAATGATGCCGAACTTGCCCGGGTTATGGGAGGAGAAGGAACATCGGAGTATTATATATGTGTCCTGCAAAGCCCTACACCACTATCTCCCGATAATCCTCTTTTGCAGGAACAATCGGCCGGAGAGTTTCTTCAGGTTGGATCGCTATATTACTATTATACATACCATAATTCCCGCATCGATCCTTGCCTGAGGAAACTGGATAAAATTCGCAAAAAGAATCCGTCAGCCGGAATCTTTACCTGGGTCGGCGGAAAATGGAAGCGCCTTGCTATATGAGCAGATGATACTAGTAGTCAGATTCTTATATCTAACTAACAGATTCTGAACCTATTACGATTACGCCATTCTTAAAGAAAAATTATCTTATTGACTTTAAATCTGATGCAACTTTTTTATGAAAAAAAAAGTTACACACTGAAACAGTTAATGTTTTTTTACCATATTGCAGTATCTAATCCCTTGTTCTAATTCATTAATAACCAGTATAGATGATTTCAAACCACATTGAAGTATGGAATAAATGTCTGTCCATAATAAAAGACAATGTTCCATCCATCAGCTTTCGCACATGGTTTGAGCCAATCGTTCCAATTCGGCTTGAAGAGCGTGTTTTAACAATTCAGGTTCCATCACCCTTCTTCTATGAATACCTGGAAGAGCAGTATATCGATATACTCCGCAAGACCCTCCTCAAGGAGCTCGGTCCTGATGCAAAACTTGAATATAGTGTTGTCATGGAGCAAAATGGGTATTCCAATGCTAAACCTTATACTGTAAAATTTCCTACTCAGGCTAAGACTGCACTCAAAAACAGGCCTTTGTCCATGCCGCTTGATGAAGAAGAAAGAACAATTAAAAATCCGTTCGTCATTCCTGGAATTAAGAAACTACATGTAGATCCGCAACTTAACCCCGATTATTGCTTTGCTAATTTTGTTGAAGGTGACTGTAATCGTTTGGCCCGCTCCGCCGGTTATGCTGTTGCTCAGAATCCTGGTGGCACCGCTTTTAATCCTCTCCTCATTTATGGTGGATCCGGTCTGGGTAAAACTCATCTGGCACAGGCAATCGGGATTGAAGTAAAGGAGAAGCTTCCGGATAAAATCGTTCTCTATGTTAACGCCAATAAATTCCAGACACAGTTCGTCGAAGCCACAAGAAACAACAACCGAAATGACTTCCTGCATTTTTATCAGATGATTGATGTGCTGATCATTGATGATGTTCAGGAGTTTGCCGGAAAAGAAAAAACACAGGATACCTTTTTTCATATTTTCAACCATTTGCATCAGTCGGGCAAACAATTGGTCCTTACGTCCGACAAACCCCCGGTTGAGCTTAAAGGCATGGAGCAACGCTTGCTTTCACGCTTTAAATGGGGTCTGTCTGCCGATTTACAGGTTCCTGATTTTGAAACCCGTGTTGCTATTCTTCAGAAGAAGGTTTATACCGATGGCATTCATATGGCCAATGAAGTACTGGAATATATTGCATCACAGATTACTAACAATGTAAGAGAACTCGAAGGCGCCCTCATCTCTTTGCTTGCACAGTCAACACTCAACAAAAAAGAGATAACCCTGAGCCTTGTCAGGGAAATGATCGACAAGCTCGTTAAGAACACTACAAGAGAATTATCAATTGATTATATCCAGAAGGTAGTCAGTGACTATTTCAATATTCCTGTAGATCTCATGCATTCGAAAACACGAAAACGTGAAATTGTACAGGCACGACAGATCTCAATGTATTTTTCAAAAAGCCTGACTAAATCTTCACTGGCACTTATCGGTTCGCAGATCGGAGGAAAAGATCATGCCACAG
Organism: uncultured Bacteroidota bacterium; assembly: GCA_903919065.1. Classification (GTDB taxonomy): domain Bacteria; phylum Bacteroidota; class Bacteroidia; order Bacteroidales; family UBA12481; genus UBA12481. The sequence continues at coordinate 15,647 of CAIXHD010000166.1, read as the reverse complement.
TTCTGCATGCATGCAAAACCGTGAATAATCTGCTTGAAACCGACAAGAGGTTCAGGCTCTACCTCGAGGAGATAGAAAAGAAATTAAAGATGTAAGGAAAGGCAGGTAATACCTGCCTTTAATCTTCCATGGGAAATCATACAGGAGAATTTGCCGCTCTTGCGACAACTGTTTTATGGACTTTGACGGCTCTTTCATTCGAACAGGCTGCTAAACGAATTGGTTCCCTAGCAGTCAATATCCTCCGACTGGGGCTGGCACTTGTTTTCTATTGCATCCTTTCCCTATTCCGAAACGGTAATTTTTTCCCTGACAATATTGATGCGCATGGATGGATATGGCTTTCAGTCAGTGGAATAATTGGCTTTGTTATCGGCGACTATTGCTTGTTTTCTGCATATGCCATTATCGGATCAAGGATAGCCAACCTTTTAATGGCCCTCGCTCCCCCACTCGCAACACTTTTTGGCTGGTTGATTTTGGGTGAAAAATTCTCGCTGCGTGGAATATTAGGAATGTCGATAACCCTTACCGGGATTATCATAGTGGTGCTCAGACGCCCTGGAAATAAATTCAACCTTCATTATTCCGGTAAAGGACTTCTATTCGGGCTTGGTGCTGCTGCCGGTCAGGCGATCGGATTGGTATTCAGTAAATTCGGAATGCGCGATGCAGATCCTTTTACAGCTTCACAAATCAGGGTCATTGCAGGAACCATCGGTTTCATTTTACTGTTTACTACTTTAAATAAATGGTCGTTGCTCAAGCCTGCTTTTAAACGCCCATCAACACTTGGATTTGTGTCGGCGGGATCTTTTTTGGGTCCCTTTCTCGGGGTCTCGTTCTCCCTGATGGCAATAAAATATACAACAACTGGTATAGCGAGTACCATAATGGCTTTAGTTCCTGTACTTTTGATCCCTCCAGCCATAATACTTTTAAAAGAAAAAGTTACCTGGCGTGAGATACTGGGCTCCCTGATAGCTGTTTGCGGAGTGGGAATGTTTTTCATTTAAAGTCAGATATCTATGAGATTTTTGATACTCATAATAGGATTCAGCCTTTGTTCAGCAGCACTTTATGCACAAAGCCCTGTTGCAGTGGCAAAGACTATAAAACCACCTGTACTTGATGGAGTCCTTGACGATGAGATCTGGACCTCGCTTCCCCGGTATACCGATTTCAAAACCTACACCCCGAATTTTGGATCAAACGCCGCTTTTGCAACAAGTGCCATGATCACTTTTGATGAAAAGAACCTCTACCTAGGATTTGACTGTAAGGATCCGGAACCGGACAAGCTGAAAGCAACCATTTCTGCCCGCGACCAAATTAAAAGCGAAGACTGGGTATGTGTAAATTTCGATCCCTTCTTTGATCAGCAAAGTCTTGTTACACTCTATATCAACCCCCGGGGAATCCAGGCCGACGGACGCTCCTCTGCTAACAAGGAGGATATGGGTGCGGATTTCGTCTTTTATTCCAAAGCAACGATAACTTCTGAAGGATATCAGGTCGAAATTACTGTTCCATTCAAGAGTCTGAGGTATCCAAAGAAAGACCCTATCACCATGGGATTCATTTTTGAAAGGAGGATTCAGCGATTATCGGAGCAGTCAACTTTTCCGGCTCTGAATGCCGCCCAGGGCATGAATTTCCTGACCCAGACGATGGGATTCTCCTTCACGGGGATTAAACACTATACACTGATGGAACTGCTACCCGCATTTACCTACAATTTCAAGCAGGCACAAAATGAGGGAAAACTTGGTATTTCCAACAACAAACCTTCCATCGGTCTGACTGGTACTATTGGGCTCACCTCCCAACTGATTCTTGACATGGCCATCAATCCTGATTTCAGCCAGGTGGAATCTGATGCCGGGCAGATCTCGCAGAACCAGCGATATGCATTGTTTTATCCGGAAAAAAGACCATTCTTTCAGGAAGGAAAATCTAATTTCGACATAGCCGGAACCAGCGAAATGGGATTTTTTCAACAAGTTTTCCATACCCGCCAGATAGTTAAACCTGTTGCCGCAATTAAGCTTACAGGCAAAGTCTCCCAGCATGACCGGGTTGGCTTTTTATACGCCCTTGATAATCCAATGGATGCAGCACCAGGTGACTATGGAAAATCCTTAATCAATTACGGAATCGGACGTCTGCAACATTCCTTTAATGATGATTCCTATATCGGTGCAATTACCACAATAAATCAGGGAACTGATACATACAACCGGGTTGGCGGACTTGACGGGCGCTGGCGCCTTAACCCGTCAACCTCTGCGGAATTCAATGCCCTGGCTTCCTCATCCGTCCTAACTAAAGGAGGTGATCAAAAAACGGATTGGACAGCTACTGCAAAAATCTCCAGGAAAACCAACCGGCTGAATGGAGAGATTTCAATACAACATATTGGTACGGATTTTAAAACTGAAAGCGGATTTCTGGTCAGATCAGGTGTCAATAACATCACCTCCGACTTTACCTATAGTTTTTATCGCGATAAAGGATTTGTAAGAAACATATCTCCATTCTTTTATGGAATGTTAAACCAGGATATTCAATCCGGTATCTGGGAAAGGGATTTAGGACTGGGGGCATCCATCAGCGGACAGAGATCGACCCGACTTTTCTTCTTCGTGAATCCTTCGGATGAGGTTTATCGGGATCATAGGTTTAAAACACATTCATTTCATGCCCAGATAATGTCGCAGATCATCCAGAGCATTCGAATTGAAGGCGAGTACAGGTTTGGTTACCGCACGCGCTATGTTGAAAACCCTTATACCGGCTGGGGAAATACAGCAAGTTTTACTATTAACTTTCAGCCTTTGAAGAAGTTCCAATCTGACCTCATTGTCAGTTACTCCGACTTTTATCAGGTTGAGAGTACCATAAAAGAATTTAGTTATCTCATATTAAGAAGCCGTAATACATTTCAACTCTCATCTAAGCTATTCGTTCGGGGTATAGTGGAATACAACTCATTTGAAAAGAATCTGCTAACCGACTTTCTAATTTCGTTTACTTATATTCCTGGCACCGTGGTTCATTTGGGATATGGATCATTATATGAGAAGCTTGTCTGGAACGGCCACGAATATCAGCCAGGATCAGATTACCTTGAAACTGTCAGAGGTTTTTTCTTTAAAGCAAGTTATTTATGGAGAAATTAACGATGGAAGTTCTTTAATTTTGAGATATGAATAAAGCTGCCCGTTACGAGCGCCTTCATACGCAGATCGAAGGATTGCTGCAAAAATGTGATGACAAGCAAGCCAGAATGGCTACAGTTTGCGCTGTTTTGCACCATAAAATGCCCTATTTTTTCTGGACTGGCTTTTATCTTTTGAACAACGACAGGCTTCGTGTTTCCACCTATCAGGGGCCTGTTGCTTGCATGGAACTCAATAAGGACCAAGGAGTTTGCTGGGCAAGTATCCGGTCAGGCAAAACAATTATTGTTAGAGATGTTCACCAATTCGACGGCCATATTGCTTGCGATTCACGTGCTAAATCTGAAATTGCAATCCCTTTTTTTGGTGATTCAGGCAAGGTTGAAGGGGTTCTCGACGTTGACAGTGAAACGCTTAACTCATTTGATGAAATTGACGCTGATTGGCTTGAGAGAATTATTAGACTGATTATCAACTAATAACAAAATAATCTCCTTTTAACGGGATTTGTGTATTTTGGTAGTTCAAACAGGAAGGAATTTTCAAAATTATGGGAGCAATACTTACAACAGATGACCAGCGTCAAATTGCAGAAAGAGGTATGAACCTCAAAGACGTGGAAAAACAATTACAAAATTTTCAGGATGGCTTTCCTCCTATTCCGCTCGTTGCAGCTGCAACCGTAAAGCATGGTATTCAGCAGGTGACTGCTAAAAAAATTGAAGAGTTGGTTGAATTGTATCGATTGTACTCAGAAGATCATAAGGTAGTAAAGTTTGTACCTGCTTCAGGAGCTGCTTCACGAATGTTTAAGCACCTTTATGAATTTCGGAGTGTTTATAGAGGAACCAGCGAAGATCAGCTTGATCTTTTGAAAGATCGGGGGCCGGATTCCGTTTACTATTTCTTCGAGAATATCCGGGAGTTTTCTTTCTTTCCAAAGTTTATGGATGCTTGTGAAAATCGCGGGCTCGACTTTGAAACCATCATGAATGAAAGCCGGTATGAAAAAATCCTGAATACCCTGCTCACAGAAAAAGGAATGGAATTCGGGAACCTTCCCAAAGCACTTATTCCTTTCCATACATATGGAGATGAAGTAAGGACTGCCTTTGCAGAACATTTAACAGAGGCTGCCCATTATGCCATCACCGGTAAAAAGCATTGTTATATACATTTTACTTCCCTGCCACAGCACGTCGAATTAATGGAAACTCATTTCAGGGAAATCCAGAAATCCTACGAAGAGAAGTTCAATATAGAGTACCATATCTCTTACAGCATTCAGCAACCGTCCACAGACGTTCTAGCTGTTGACGGAGATAATAATCCATTCCGCGATGAATCAGGAAATCTCGTTTTCAGACCGGGCGGACACGGTGCTCTGCTAAATAATCTGAATAAACTCGACGCAGACTTATTGATTATTAAGAATATTGATAATGTTTGCCACGACCGTTTCAAGGAAGATACCTATACCTATAAAATGGTTCTATCTGGCTGCCTGATTGCTATTCAGGATCAGATATTCTCTTTTCTCCACGGTTTGGAGAATCCTACCCAGCCATCGATGAAAGTTATTGACAATATCTGGTCATTTGTAGAAAACAAACTCGAGGTTACTCCTCCTCCGGAAGCCCAATCATGGCGTAAGGAAGAAAAGATTGATTACCTGATTAAAAAACTAAACAGGCCAATTCGTGTTTGCGGTATGGTTGAAAATGAAGGTGAACCGGGCGGCGGTCCTTTCTGGGTGAAAAATCACGATGGTTCTATCAGCCTGCAGATAGTCGAAGCTTCACAAATCGATCGCCAAAATACAGATCAGGAATATATCCTCCAGAACTCAACACATTTCAATCCGGTCGATCTTGTATGCTCAACCAAGGATTATAAAGGAAAAACCTTTGATTTGTCACGTTTTGTGGATCCGCAAACTGGATTTATTACAGAAAAATCAATTGATGGCAAGGTTGTTAAGGCTCAGGAATTGCCTGGATTATGGAATGGCTCCATGTCCGATTGGAATACCATTTTCGTAGAAGTTCCGTTGACAACTTTTAACCCGGTTAAAATAATCAACGATTTGCTCAGGCCTGAACACAGGGAATTTCAGTAAATTCTGTAGCCCGGAAAAATGATGCAATTTGGTTTGATTGGATATCCATTGGGACACTCTTACTCCAAGGGACATTTTTCGAACAAATTCGAGCGGGAGGGGCTTGTTGATTGCCGTTACGATAATTTTGAGATATCCTCGGCTGATCAGCTGAAAGAAATCATTTTCAGGCATCCAGATCTTCGGGGTCTGAATGTTACCATCCCGCACAAGCAGGCTGTGATTCCTTTTATCGATGAGATTGATCCGACAGCACTTCAGATTGGTGCTGTCAATACAATTAAAATATTTCGATCCGATAATGTCTGTTTAAAAGGTTATAATACTGATGTTATCGGATTTCAAAAAAGTTTGGAAAGATGGCCTCTGAGAAGTTCAATAAATGCATTGGTTTTTGGAACAGGAGGTTCATCACTTGCTGTAAAACATGCATTGAACCGGTTGAATATCAAATACATTTCGGTTTCCAGGAATTTTTCTCACGACCAGATTCCTTATGAAAGCATAACTCGCGAAATTGCCGCGAATCACCTTCTTTGGATAAACTGCACACCGGTTGGAATGTTTCCTGATATTACCAGTCTGCTTCCCCTGCCCTATGATTGTTTAACCAGTTCCCATTATTTGTTTGACCTGATATATAATCCTGACATGACCAGGTTTCTCAGTATGGGAGTGCGAGCGGGTGCAAAGGTGATGAATGGCAGTATAATGTTATATGAACAAGCTGAGGCTTCCTGGAGGATCTGGACTGAGGAGCAAGAATAAATTGCTTAAAACCAATCCGAAAATGGATCTTTTGGCTCCACATCAAATATTCCCGGATTGTACTCCACCTTAGCAAGGAACAAACCATGAGCAGGGACCGACATTCCAGCCTTTGACCTGTCCTTCTCATCCATAATCCTGCCTACATCCTCAATTTGAATTTTGCCTTTACCGACTTCGATCAGGGTACCAACAATTGCCCTGACCATATTTCTTAAAAAGCGGTCTGACCGGATGGTGAATACCAGCATCCCTGATTTTTCGCTCCAAGATGCTTCGAAAACTTCACAATTATTTGTTTTAACATCGGTATGAAGTTTACTGAAACTGGTAAAGTCGTGTTTCCCCACAATAAATGAACAGGCTTTGTTCATCGCATCAATATCCAAAGGAATACAAAGATTCCAGCTAAAATCACTTGCGAATGGTGTTTTATTTTTGGATATCAAGTACTTATAAGTCCTTGAACAGGCGTCAAAGCGGGCGTGGGCGTCTGGATCAACATTTACAATGCGGTAGATTCTGATGGGCTTATTAAGGAAGCGGTTGAGCTTGGCAGTAAGGTTAATGCAATCATTAATGGGTTGTTGAACATCAAAATGTGCAACAAAATGTGATGCGTGCACCCCAGAATCGGTTCTCCCGCAACCAACTAAATTGACTGCCTCACCGGTTAGCATTCCAATGGCATGATTCAGCGTTTCCTGAACCGTGATATCACCCGGCTGAATCTGCCAGCCATGAAAAATAGTGCCATTGAACGCCAATTCAATAAAATAGCGATATACCGACGGAGAAGTGGTTAACATACGTTAACAAAAATATCAAAAAATTAATAGTGGTTTCTGCTATTTTCGGCCCGTTATAAATGTGCCAAAAAAAATGAATTCAATTGACATCCGGCTAATTAACGAGAAAATCCAAGAGGAAAGTGGATTTGTCGAAATGATCACACTGGAGATGAATAAGGTCATCGTTGGGCAGAAACACCTCATAGACAGCCTATTAATCGGCTTGCTCTCAAACGGGCATTTATTGCTCGAAGGGGTTCCAGGATTGGCCAAAACACTGGCTATAAGAACCTTAGCAAGTACCATCGATGCTGGTTTTTCCAGAATACAATTCACCCCTGATTTGTTACCTGCCGATTTGATCGGTACCTTGGTTTATAGTCAGAAGAACGAGGATTTTGTTGTAAGAAAAGGTCCCATTTTCAGCAATTTCATTCTTGCTGATGAGATAAACCGCGCACCGGCAAAAGTCCAGAGTGCACTCCTCGAAGCTATGCAGGAGCGACAGGTAACCATTGGTAACCACAGTTATGACTTACCTGAGCCATTTCTGGTTCTGGCAACTCAAAACCCCATCGAACAGGAAGGTACCTATCCACTCCCGGAAGCGCAGGTTGACCGCTTCATGCTTAAAGTGGTAATTGATTATCCTCAAAAAGATGAGGAAGCAATTATTATGAGGCAAAACCTGGCAAAAGATTTTCCGAAGGCAAATAAAGTTTTATCCACTGAAGCTATTCTTCGCGCCAGAAATGTGGTAAAAGAGGTTTACATGGATGAGAAGATTGAGAAGTACATTATCGATATTGTATTCGCCACGCGAGAACCTGCAAGTTATAAGTTACCTGATTATAAGCGATATATTTCATTCGGAGGCAGCCCTAGAGCCAGTATCTCTCTTGCTTATGCATCCAAAGCATATGCGTTTATTAAAAGAAGAGGATATGTTGTACCTGAGGACGTAAGAGCGGTATGCCATGATGTTTTAAGGCACCGCATCGGACTCACCTATGAGGCTGAAGCTGATGACATTAAGAGTGATGACATCATCACCGGAATTCTAAATCAGGTTGAAGTTCCTTGATATCATTCAGTTAGCATTCAATGATTGCGGCAGAATTAATAAATAAGGTCCGAAAGATTGAGATAAAGACCCGTGGGCTTTCTCAGCACATCTTTGCTGGTCAGTATCATAGTGCCTTCAAAGGGCAGGGTATGACTTTCAGCGAGGTACGCGAATATCAATATGGAGATCCGATCAGGAACATCGACTGGAACGTTACCGCCCGTTTTAATAAGCCTTATATCAAGGTTTTTGATGAAGAAAGAGAATTAACTGTAATGCTGCTGGTTGATGTGTCAGGTTCAAATGAATTCGGCACCAGAAATAGGCTCAAACGTGAGCTGATGACAGAACTGGCAGCCGTCCTGGCCTTCTCCGCCATCGAGAATAATGATAAAATTGGGGTTATCTTCTTTTCAGACAAAGTCGAAAAATTCATCCCGCCAAAAAAAGGGAAGAAACACATTCTTCGTATCATTCTGGAGTTGCTGGAATTCAAGCCTGAAAGTAGCGGAACCAATATCGCTGAAGCATTGAGATTCCTCACCCATGCGATCAAGAAAAAGTCAACCGTTTTTGTAATATCCGATTTCATGCTTAAATCGATGGATGATCTGACTCCATTAAGAGATGGGTTACGGATCGCCAACCGAAAGCATGACCTGATAGTACTTCAGACTACGGATCCCGGTGAACGCAGACTACCTGATATCGGCTTGGTTAAGATGCTGGACCCGGAAACGCATGAATCGGAATGGATAGATACCTCGAGTCAAAAAATCAGGTTGTATTATGACAGTTGGTGGGCGAAAGTTCAAATTGAGTTAGAGTCAGTTTTTCGCTCGGGTGGTATCGATTACCTAAGTCTCCTGACAACACAGGATTATGTCAGTCCCCTTATCCAGCTGTTTAAAAAGAGAGGCAGAAGATGAAATACCGCATGAGTATCCTATTGCTTTTATTGATTACCCTTCCTTCGCTGGGACAGGATATTAAGGTTAATGCCAAACTCGATACCACAAGGATCCTGATTGGTGATCAGGTGAATTTATGGTTCATGCTGGAGCATCCCGAGGGGTTAAAGGTGGATTTTCCCACCATCGGTGATTCCCTGGCTGGCAAAATTGAGGTTTTGTCCGGTTCAAATCCCGACACCTTCAGCCGGATGAACCGAATTCTGAAAATCAGGCAACGACTTTTGGTAACATCATTTGATACTGGATTTTATGTTATACCGCCATTTAAATTCCGTTATAATAACAGTCGGGATAGCCTTCAAACAAATCCCCTGTCACTGGAAGTTTTTGGAATGCCGGTTGATACCACCAAAGGAATTACAGATATTAAACCTCCTTATGAAATCAAGGTTACCCTAATTGAGCTACTGCCATATATTATAATTGGATTATTAATTATTGCGATTATAATTCTATATGTCAGGTACATGAAGAAAAAGAAATTAGTCCAGTCATTGGTTGAGAAACCCGAGCCACCGCAAATTCCTGCACATTTGATCGCTTTGGAACAATTGGACGAGCTGGTTAGGGAGAAACTATGGCAGCAGGGTAAGATTAAGCTATACTACAGTAGGTTAACAGATATTATCAGGCAATATATTGAGCTTCGTTTTGGAGTGCCTGCCATGGAAGAAACAACGGAAGACATCATCCGTGACTTTACGCGTAATGGCCACATTAAAGAGGGTATTCGCCAAGAACTTAAAGTATTACTCGAACTCGCCGACCTTGTGAAATTTGCAAAATGGAACCCGGTAGCCGAGGAAAATGAGGTCAGTCAACAGGGTGCTTATGATTTCATACTTAGGACCAAGCCGGTTGTAAATCTCAGAAAACCGTTGGAGAATGTTGAACAGCCAGCACTTGAGGAGGAGGGAAAATGAGCGGCTTACACTATGCATATCCGCAGATCCTTTATTTATGCCTGCTGATTCCGGTGATGGCAGGGTGGTATATATTTCGCCAGCTTAAAAACACACCAACAATACAGGTCTCGGGTATCCAGCCTTTTAAGGGTAGTCCAACAACCTGGAAAAATTATCTCAGACATTTGCCTTTTGTTCTGCGGCAGGCGGTGTTTGCCTTGCTGATCATCGTTTTGGCCCGGCCTCAGGCATCAAATTCATGGGAGAATGTTACCACAGAGGGTATCGATATTGTTATTTCCCTGGATATTTCCGGCAGTATGCTTGCCGAAGATTTTAAGCCAAATCGCCTTGAAGCATCCAAATCTGTTGCAACAGAATTCATTGCAGGACGGCCTGACGACAGGATGGGCCTCGTTGTATTCAGTGGTGAAGCTTTCACACAATGTCCGCTTACGACAGATCATGCTGTTCTGATGAACCTTTTTCAGGGCATTGAGAGCGGTATTATTGAAGATGGTACTGCAATTGGCCTTGGACTTGCTACTTCAGTCAGCCGTCTTAAAGATTCAGATGCCAGAAGCAAGGTCATTATTTTACTGACAGATGGAATGAATAATCGTGGGGAGATAGCACCTGTAACCGCTGCCGAAATTGCCAAGACTTTTGGAATCCGTGTTTATACTGTTGGTGTTGGAACCCTCGGAACTGCCCCCTACCCTTTTCGTACACCTTTTGGGATTCAATACCAGAATGTTAAAGTTGAAATCGATGAGGGCGTTTTACAAGAGATTGCTGGTATGACCGGTGGAAAATATTTCCGGGCTACGAACAATCAAAAATTGAAAGAAATTTATCAGGAAATTGACAAACTGGAGAAATCCAGAATTGATGTTAAGGAAATTAATACCAAAACTGAGGAATATCAGCGATTTATGTTCCTGGCACTGATACTGTTATTATTTGAGATCACCCTCAGGCTTACTATTTTTAAGAGAAATCCATAATTCGAATGAATAACGCATTCAGATTTGAAGATGAGAAGGCATTGATTGGATTAGCGGTTATTCCGCTTCTCTTCCTGATATATTTTATCACGTCAAGGTACCAGAAAAGGCAGTTGCAGAAATGGGGCGACCAGGTTCTGCTTGTGCGGCTGATGCCTGATTTCTCTGCAGCACGCACCTTTGTAAAGTTTATCATCTGGGTTACCGCCTTTGGAATTATGATACTTGCTCTTGCACGGCCTCAGTTCGGAACCAAGATGGCTGAAGTGAAAAGGAAGGGAATTGAAATGATTATTGCACTGGACGTATCAAATTCCATGATGGCTGAGGATATACAGCCAAACAGGCTTGAAAATGCAAAAATGGCTATCAGCCGGTTGGTCGATCGCCTTGAAAATGATAAAATCGGGTTAATTGTCTTCGCCGGTGATGCCTATATACAAATGCCGGTAACCACTGATTATCAAGCTGCAAAATTGTTTCTAACATCAATAAATACTCAGATAGTACCCAAACAGGGAACTGCAATCGAAAGTGCCATACATTTGGCAATGAGATCATTTACTCCAAATTCTGATAAGAGTCGGGCAATTGTGGTGATTACTGATGGAGAAAACCATGAAGAAGATGCTGTTGCTGCAGCTAAGGAAGCTTCTGCTGCCGGAATCACGATACATACCATTGGGATCGGCTCAGTTCAGGGGGTACCGATTCCGCTGACTTCAGCCAATGGCCAGAAAGACTACAGGAAAGATTATGAAGGCAAGGTCATTATCAGTAAACTGAACGAAGAGCTTCTGCAGCAGGTTGCAGTGGCAGGTGGGGGTACCTATGTAAGGGCAACCGCATCGCGCACCGGCCTCAATACTATTCTTGATGAAATGAATAAAATGGAAAAGCAGGAGATCAAGATGAAGGTTTACGCCGAATATGATGAGCAATTCGTTTATTATGCCGGATTTGCCCTTTTCTTGCTCTTGATTGATTTTGTTCTGAATGGAAGAAAAAACAGGTGGTTTAAAAATCGATTATCATGAGAGTCCTACTGAATTGCCTCATAATATTGATATTGGCTTTACCGGTTAAAGCTCAGTCCGGACGTGGTGATATCCGGCAAGGCAACCGCCAATTTAAGAATGAAAAATTCGAGTCTGCAGAACTGGCTTACCGGAAAGCTCTTGAAGAGAAAAAATTGAATCAGGTTGCTGAATTTAATTTGGGGGATGCCCTGTACCGTCAAAAGAAATTTGAAGAAGCCGGCAATCAGTTTGAGGCAGCAGCAGGATCTGAAATAAGCAAGGAGAATTCTGCCAAGGCCTATCATAACCTTGGGAATTCTTTGTTGCAGGCCGGAAAGATAGATGAAAGCATTAATGCCTACAAAGATGCCCTTCGCAAGAATCCACTCGATCTGGGAACCAAGTATAATCTCTCCTATGCCCAGATGATGAAAAAGAAGCAGGAGCAACAAAAGAAGGACGATAAAAACGACAAAAACGATCAGAATAAAGATCAGAAGGATCAGCAAAATAAAGATCAGAATAAGGATCAAAATAAAGATCAGCAGCAACAAAATAAGGAACAGCAGCAACAGGATCAGAAGGATCAGAAATCTGAACCGAAACAAGCTGATTCAAAGAATGTTAAAATCTCCAAAGAAGATGCCAAGAGATTATTGGAAGCATTGGCAAATGATGAAAAGAAAGTTCAGGATAAGGTCAAGAAGGAGAAGGCCAATGCCAATAAGGTTAGAACCATAAAGGATTGGTAATGAAAAGAGCAATATTTGTAAACATGAAAACATTATCACTGCTTATCCTGTTAGATTTTGGGATACACTGGGCCGGTCCTGCCCAAGAAAGTATCCAGCTTACCGCCGAAGGGCCCAAGGTAATGGCAGTTGGTGAAGTCGCCCGTTTAGCATACAGCATCAATGCAAAAGCGGATGGATTTACAGGCCCAAAAATAGATGGCTTTTTATTTTCCGGCCCAATGCTCTCAACCAACATGAGTACCCAGATCATAAATGGACAGGTGACCCAATCCGTCACCTACATCTACAATTATAACATTCAGTCAACCAGGGAGGGACTCTTTAATATTCCCGCAGCTGTTGCAACAGTCAAAGGAAAAAATTATACCAGTGAACCGGTTAAAATTGAAGTAGTTAAGAGTAATCAGGAAAAACAAGGACAGCCAGGTGAAAGTACTGATGGTGTAAATCAGGAGGACCTCTTTGTTAAAGTTGAGGTTGATCGCAGTCAGGTTTACAAGGGGGAGCAGATATTTGCCACCATAAAAATATACACACGCGTGAACCTGGCACGTTTTGGCGATATAAAAATCCCAGCCTACGGAGGATTCTGGAATCAGGAAATTCCAACATCAGCGCAGGTAAGCCTGGAACGGACCAATTATAATGGACGCGTATATAATATGGGTGTGATCAGAAAAACCATATTAGTACCCCAAAAAACCGGAAAAATTGAAATCGAACCTTTTGAAATAGAGTGCTTTGTTAATGTTCAAAAAAAGGGGCAGCGCAGTCCGTTCGATGATTTCTTCGGGACAATGGAAACAGTTTCAAAGCGTGTTAAGAGCTCCCCTGTTGAAATTACTGTCAAACCTTTTCCTGAAAGCCAGCCGGCCGGGTTCACCGGAGCAGTAGGAAAATTCTCTGTCACTGCAGAAATCGACAAGCATGAAGTTAAAACCAATGAAGCAGTTACCCTTAAAGTTCATGTTAAAGGGAATGGCAATCTCAAGCTTATTGAATTACCGTCATTTCGTTTCCCCGCTGACCTGGAAGTATATGATCCAAAGATTACTGACAATATCGATGCCGGAAGCAATGGAATCACCGGTTCTAAAACTTTTGAATACCTGATCATTCCACGCCATGCCGGGACATTTGAAATCCCTGCCTGGAACTTCAGCTATTTTGATCCTTCAACGGGAAGTTTTAAAACTTTCACCAGCGAGAACATGAGCATCAATGCTGTCAAAGGGGAAAATGACTCCGAAACAACTGTCATCAGCTCGCCGGGCAAGGAAGACATCCGGGTTATCGGCCAGGATATCCGATTTATTAAGACCGGCAAGTCAAACTTTAAGGTTCACGGGGAACATTTCTTTGCTTCTACTGGTTTTGTTTTTGGTTATATTATTCTGCTTCTGATATTTATCGCAACAATTCTGTATTTCAGGTCGCGATTTAAAAACCAGTCTGACGTGGAAGGAAGCCGATTCAGAAAAGCAAATACAATCAGCCGCAAACGTTTGGCGCTGGCCCGGAAATTTTTAGAAACTTCGAGCCGTGATCAATTTCTTGAAGCACTTACCAAGGCCCTCTGGGGTTATATGAGTGACAAATTCAATATCAATTTCTCCAATCTTAACCGCGATAACATTCGTGATCTTTTGGAAGCTCGCGGAATTGATGAGGAAACGATCAGGCAGTTTACCGAAACCATTGACCATGCAGAGTTTTTGAGATTTGCGCCAGCCACAGGAGAAGGTGACTTGCAGGAACTTTTAGTCAGTTCTGAACAGGTGATTGTCAATGTTGAAAAAAAAATATCGGAGGAAGTCATGACAAAGAAAGCAATAGTTGGCTTGGTTATCTCCATATTTCTCTGGCTTCCGGTTGCCGGTCAATCAAGAGTTGAGCAATTGGTTTTTGATAAGGCCAACCAGCTTTATCTTAATGGCGAATACTCAGCAGCCAGAGAGGAGTACCAGAAAGTCATTAATTCGGGATTCGAATCTGCTGAATTATACTATAATTTGGGTAACACATTTTATAAGCTTGGCCAGATACCCTCCGCAATACTTTATTTTGAGAGGGCTTTGATCCTTAGCCCAAAAGATGTTGACATCCAATTCAATCTTGATCTCGCCAACAAACTTGTTGTCGATAAAATTAATCCTGTCAATGAATTTTTTCTCAAGAAATGGGTCAGGGCCGCATCCGGGCTACTGAAAGCCGGCAGTTGGGGGGTCATAAGCATGTTCGCATTTGGCAGTCTGCTTGCATTAGCAGCAATTTTCTATGCTGCGCGGGACTTCAGGTTCAGAAGGCTTTTAATTCCATTGGCAGGCATCGTGGGTTTCCTTCTCTTGCTGTCGCTGACTTTAGGAAGTGTGCAGAACAAGATATCAGCTCATCCTGATTCTGCTATCGTTTTCACCTCATCCTTAACAGCAAAAAGTTCACCTGATGCCAGCGGAACTGACCTTTTTGTTATTCATGAAGGGGTGAAGGTGAAAATAACAGACAAGGTAGGTTCCTGGATCAGGATCCGCCTGGCCGACGGCAATGAGGCCTGGATACCGGAAACAAGTGTGGAACGGATTTAAATTCCGAGCATTTTCCTTTGAGTCATCGAGAAAATTATTGAATCGGCAATTTCCTCCAGAGAAAAATGTTGGCAATTATAAATGGTATCGAATATCTGAAGCTGAAATTTTTGACCCAGATAATATTCCAGAAATCTTTTTCGGTTTGCGTCCTTGGTGGTAATCAGGTCCAGAGCCTTTTCCTTCGAAAGTTTGTCTTCCTCCATAATCCTTTTTAACCTCCATTCCAAAGGTGCCATCAGACGTATATGCAGCGATTTCTTGACATCCCGGTTCAGCACTACTCCGGCACGCCCCACAATGATCAGATGCCCCGAAACCCCCATCGATCGAATCACTTTTCCTATCGATTTCTTAATGGCGTGATCCGATACATAACCATCCTTCTTGGTTGAAGCAAGAATATCATCCACAATCGAGCGTTCCTGATAATTGAAAATGTGGTTGATATTCTGTGGATCAACCTTAAGGTCTCT
>CAIXHD010000165.1 GCA_903919065.1 uncultured Bacteroidota bacterium | reverse complement strand
TTTGAAAAGAAATATGGAAAGCAAATTCCTGAGGTATCGGGCGACTGGACACCCTACTGGGAAGACGGAGCCGGTTCATCAGCTCTGGAGACAGGCATGAACAGGAATACTGCCGATCGTTTGAGTCAGGCGGAAGTGCTATGGGCGTTGCAAAATCCGACAAAATATCCCGTTGATAAATTCGAGGAAGCATGGAAAAAGGTTCTGCTCTATTCGGAGCATACCTGGGGAGCCTGGTGCAGCATCTCCGATCCTGAGAATAAAATGACTATCGAACAGTGGGATATTAAAAAGGGTTATGCAGATGCAGCAGCGGAAATGACCAATGAACTGTATAAATCGCAGGCAGAAAACCTGCCGGGGAACAAGATTGACATCATTAACACCAACAGCTGGACCCGGAAGGAGATGGTTTTCCTGTCGAAAGAGCAAAGCAGCGCTGGTGACAAGGTGGTTGATGAATCAGGGAAGGTTTTAAAATCCCAGAGACTGTCCAGTGGAGATCTGGCATTACTTGGAGTCAGTGTTTCAGCGTTTTCATCGGCCAGGGTGACCGTCATGCCCGGCAAGACAACACCGGCCGGCTCCGTGGTTGTTTCCGGCAATAAAATCAGTAATAACCTGATTGAATGCGAGATCGATCCGATAAAAGGAGATATTATTTCGTTAATTGATAAGCGCACCGGGAAAAACCTGATCGACCGATCGGGAGGAAAGGCTGCCAATCAATATCTGTTTTTTGAGGGAAAAGATGTTTCCAAGGTTCAGACAAACATGGCTGTGACAATCAAAATTAAGGAAAAAGGTCCCCTGGCTAGCGCGTTGGAGATTTCCTCTGATGCTCCCGGATGCAATAAGCTCATCCGCGAGGTTTGGCTGGCCGAGGATGCTGATTTCGTGGTTATGATCAATGTTGTCGACAAAAAAAGGGTTGCAATGCCAACGAAAATCGGAGATGGCTACGCCTCACAAAACCTGAACAAGGAGAGTGTAAATTTTGGATTTCCTTTTGCTGTTAACGGTGGAATCATGAAACTTGATCTTCCTCTTGGACAGATGATTCCGGAACAGGATCAGATGCCAAGTGCCTGCAAAAACTGGTTTACAGCCGGTCGCTGGGCCGATGTTTCCAACTCCATTGAAGGAGTTACCTGGGTCACCCTGGATGCACCCTTGGTTGAAGTCGGGGAGATCTCTGCAAACCTGGTTGGCTCGCAGAATAATCCGGATATCTGGAGAAAAAAAGTGGAGCCAACCCAAACACTCTATTCCTGGGCCATGAATAATCATTGGGGAACGAACTATCGCCAGCATCAGGAGGGACCTGTGGTATTCAGATATATCCTGAGGCCGCACGGAACATTTGATCCGGCCGAGACCAGCAGGTTTGCCACAGGATTCAGTCAGCCACTGGTTCTGCGCGCTGCTGTTAAGGATCCTTATGTTTGTCCGTTTGTCTTCGAAAGCAAAACAATTACGGTTATTGCATTTAAACCTGCCGATGATGGTGACGGGTTCGTTGTTACATTATACAACCCGGGAAAATCAACGGATAGTTTTTCTCTGAAGCCAAATAATGGATCTAAAGTCTGGAAATGTGATACCGGAGAAAACAAATCAGGCGAAATCAAAACCGCGGTTGAGTTGCCGGGTCAGGAAGTGGTGATGGTGAGGTTCTGAGGAAAATTTAGCAACCAGCCTGTTTATGAATATTTTAGTACCTTTATTATTGTAAGGTTGAAAATGCCATGCAAGATTCAACGATTTAAGTTTTATTATGTATGAAATCACCCCCCCCACATCACAATCATCTGATAATGAGATAATTGTATCTTCCGAGAAATCCAAAAGCAAGAATCCGGGTAAATCAGTAACCGACGACTTTCCAATAGTCGGGATCGGCGCTTCAGCAGGCGGATTGGAAGCTTTGGAACAATTCTTTGGCAATATGTCCAAGGACAGTGGGATGGCGTTCGTGGTGAT
The DNA here is from genome assembly GCA_903919065.1 of uncultured Bacteroidota bacterium. Taxonomy (GTDB): domain Bacteria; phylum Bacteroidota; class Bacteroidia; order Bacteroidales; family UBA12481; genus UBA12481. The sequence goes on along the minus strand of CAIXHD010000165.1, from coordinate 8,388 downwards.
CCAGCACCTCGACCCCAATCACGCGGGCATCATGCCTGAGCTGTTGCAGCGGATTACGCCGATGAAGGTGTTTCAGGCGACTGACCAGCTAAAAGTAAAACCAGACCAGGTATACGTAATACCACCCAACAAAAGTCTTTCACTGCTCAATGGAGCGCTTCACTTGTTTGAACCGGTGGAATTGCGCGGATTGCGATTGCCCGTGGATTTTTTCTTTCGTTCGCTGGCCCTGGACAAGCAGGAAAAGAGCATCGGAGTTGTGCTTTCCGGAATGGGATCAGATGGCAGTCTTGGATTGAAAGCCATCAAGGAGAAAAACGGTATCGTCCTGATACAGGAACCAGCATCAGCCAAATTCGATGGAATGCCCCGAAGTGCCAATGAAACCGTTATTGCTGATATTGTGGCTCCAGCCGAGGAACTGCCTGCCAAGCTGATAGCAATGATCAAGCATGTTCCCTTAACACCTGCAACCCCTGTTATTGATCAGAAAACCAAAAGTAACCTCGACAAAATTATCATCCTGCTTCGGGAACAAACCGGTCACGACTTTTCAAACTATAAAAAAAACACACTATTCCGCCGTATCGAAAGGCGCAAGGGGGTTCACCAGATCGATAGAATCAGCACCTATGTCCGCTTTTTGCAAGAGAACCCTAAAGAAGTAGAAATCCTTTTCAAGGAGTTATTAATTGGCGTGACCAGCTTCTTTCGTGATCCCCAGGTTTGGGATAAACTGAAAGGAGATATTCTGCCGGCGCTGATGGAGGGGTTGCCCAACGGACAAATACTGCGTGCCTGGGTAGCAGGCTGCTCAACTGGCGAAGAAGCCTACTCTCTGGCCATTGTATTTAAGGAAGCATTGGAAAAATCAAAAAAAGCCAGGAACCTCACTTTACAAATCTTTGCCACCGATCTCGATGTTGATGCCATTGAGAAAGCCAGAAAAGGATTCTTTTCCAATAATATAGTAGCCGATGTTTCACCGGATCGGATCAAACGCTTTTTTGTTACAGATCCCAATGGGTATCGTGTAAATGCGGCAATTCGCGAAATGGTGGTATTTGCCCCTCAGAATGTCATCAAGGATCCTCCGTTTACAAAACTCGATATTCTGACGTGCCGCAATATGCTGATTTACATGGAGCCGGGATTGCAAAAGAAATTGATGATGCTTTATAGCTATAGCCTTAATTCCGGTGGAATCATGGTTTTGGGTACTGCTGAAACTCTGGGAAACGAAAATGAGGGGTTTGTTGCGTTGGATTCCAAATTGAAAATTTTCAGACGCTCGGCCAAAAGTGAACCGGTTGAACTTCTTGATTTTCCAAGCTCTTTCAATAATACTAAACCGGTAAGGAATCGGAAAACAGAAATTCCAAATCTGAATCCGAACCTGCAAAGTGTTACAGAGCAGATCATGCTTCAACGATTTGCTCCGGCCAGTGTACTGGTTAACGAGAATGGCGATATTCTTTTTATTACCGGCCGGACTGGGAAGTATCTGGAACCGGCGGCAGGCAAAACAAACGTGAATATTCATGCCATGGCACGGGAAGGTTTGCGCGAAGTGTTGCCCGGGGCTTTCCGCAAGGCCATGCAAAACTTCGATCCGGTATTACTTCGCAACATTAAAGTTGGAACTAATGGCGGTACTCAGATAGTGAATATTACCATTCAGCGCCTTGATCATCCCGATTCCGTCAAAGGTTTTATCATTGTCATATTTACGGATGTCAGCACATTGCTTCAATCGGACCCGGTTAACCCGAAAACAGGCAGACGGGGTACAAATCAGCGCCAAAAGGAACTGGAAACCGAATTGAAACGATGCTATGAAGATTTGCAGGGAACCCGGGAAGAAATGCAGACCTCGCAGGAAGAACTTAAATCAACCAATGAGGAATTGCAATCCACAAACGAGGAGCTGCAATCAACCAATGAGGAGCTGACGACCTCCAAGGAAGAGATGCAGAGCCTGAACGAGGAACTGCAAACGGTTAACGTGGAACTACAAAGCAAGATTACTGACTTTGCTCAGGCCAACAGCGATATGATAAACTTGCTCAACAGTACTCAGTTGGCAACCCTCTTTGTTGACAAAGAGTTGCATATAAGAAGGTTCACCGATTCAATCACTTCTCTTTTCAAACTGCGCCCTGTAGATATCGGCAGGCCCTTTACCGAACAGGTCACGGATTTACACTACCCTGAAATTGAGATCAATTGCCGGCAGGTGCTCAAAAACCTGACCACCATTGAATCCACTTATCCAACCAGGGACGGCCGATGGTTTAAAGTGAGAATAATGCCCTACCGTACCTCAGACGACCGTATCGAGGGATTGGTATTGACATTTAGCGACGTCACCGAAGCGAAATTACTGGAATTGAAACTTAATGAATTAAACAGCGCACTTCAAACAAAGGACAGGGCACTGAACCTTTCCGAAACGCGCTATCGTTCCATGTTCGAATCGGCGAAAGACGGCATTTTGATTCTGGATGCAGAAACAGGAATAATTGTGGATGTGAATCCCTTTCTGATTGAGATGCTTGGGTATTCAAAAGAACAATTAGTGGGTAAAGCGATCTGGGATATCGGATTTTTACATGATATCCTGGCCAATAAGGATAATTTCCTGGTATTACAGCAAAAGGAAATTATCCGTTATGAAAATCTGCCACTAGAAACTGCTGGCGGACAAAGGATCAATGTTGAATTTATCAGCAATCTGTATCTAATAGATAATCAAAAGGTAATCCAGTGTTTTATACGCAGGCAGCATGAATGAAAATACAAAATTCGAAAAAGACATTCTGCTTCGCGAAAAGGCGGAAGAGCAGTTGAGAAAAAGATCTGCAAAAGCCCGGGCGCAACTCTCAGAAGCTGAAGTACTAAAGCTTATTCACGATCTCGAGGTGCATCAGATAGAACTTGAAATACTTAATAATGAGCTTGTCCTGGCAAAAGAGCAGGCTGATGTTGCTGCTGAAAAATATATCGGTTTATACGATTTCGCTCCTTCGGGTTATTTAACTCTTTCCGTTGAAGGTGAAATTTTGGAGATCAACCTTAACGGGGCAAAAATGCTCGGCAGGGAACGCAGTCACCTGATGAATTCGGGATTTGAATTTTTTATTTCCGAAGGTACCAAAACGGCCTTCAATCTTTTTCTTGAACAGGTGTATGGCGGCAAGGCAAAAGCTTCCTGCGATATAGCTCTGGCATGCAATGGCAACTTGCCGGTTGATGTTCGCCTGACCGGAATCGCAGGTGAAACCGGAAAACTATGTTTTGTTACTTTGGTGGATATCTCGGAGCTTAAACAGTCAGAGCAGATATTGAAAGAGAGCAACGACCAGTACCGCTTACTATCGGAACATATGACCGATGTAATTTTTATGCTTGATATGAATTTTAGAGTAATTTTCCAAAGCCCTTCATCTGAAAAGTTGCGAGGCTTTACTACCGAGGAGCTCAGGAACATGCCGTTGGAGAAAAGCATGGCTCCGGAATCACTCAGGCTTGCCTTGGAAATGTTCAATAAGGAAATGTCACGGATTCTGATTGACCCACTCTATAATTCAATTCCGGCAATTGAGTTGGAGTATTATAATAAAGACGGTACAACCAGTTGGCTTGAAAACAAGTTCAGTCTTATTCGAAACAGCGATGGCCTGCCGATATCTATACTCGGAGAGGGAAGAGACATCTCTGAGCGCCGCAAGATGCAACAAACTCTTAAAGAAAACGAAACCCGCGCCCAGGCGTTTCTTACCGCTATTCCCGACCTGATTTTTATGATCAACCGCGAGGGAGTATACCTTTTTTACAAAGCCGCAAAGGAAGATCTGGCTTTTCAAACCGAATCAATAATCGGTAAAAGGAACCGCGACATCACTTCCCCTGAGTTTGCCGATCTTATTGATCAAAAAATCAATCTCGCGTTTGAACAGAATGAAATGCAGGTATTTGAGTATGATTTACACGTGCCAGACAGCGGACTCCGCAAGTATGAAGCCAGAATGGTACCCAGCGGACCCGATGAACTTATTGCGATTGTCCGCGATGTCACCGAACAAACGAATGCAGTAGCAGAAATCAGATATAAAAACGAGCTTCTTTCAAAACTCAATGCCGAAAAAGACAAGTTCTTCTCCATCATAGCACACGACCTGCGCAGTCCCTTTAATGCCTTTTTGGGTTTTACACAAATGCTCGTTGAGGACATGGAAGAGCTTTCTTTTAAGGAAGTCAGGAATATTGCAATCAGTATGAGCAACTCCGCGGCAAATCTGTTTAGCTTGCTTGAAAACCTGCTGGAGTGGTCGCGTTTCAACAGGGGCTTGATCAGCATGAATCCGGAGTCATTTTTGATACTGCCTAAAATTATTGAAAGCCAGCAAACAGTTTTGGAATCAGCTAGTAAGAAAGGCATCTTGATGAACTATGCCATACCGGTAGATTTATCAGTAGTGGCGGATATCAACATGTTTGGATCAATCATCCGGAATCTGATTTACAATGCGGTAAAATTCACACCAACAGGAGGCAAAATCATTATCGCGGCAAAAACGCTGGCAGATAACCGGGTTGAGGTTTCGATCAGTGACACCGGCATCGGCATGAGTAAAGAGATCTTGGACAAACTATTTCAGCTTGATGGGAAAATTAACCGCAAAGGCACTGAAGGTGAACCGAGCACGGGTCTCGGACTCATCTTATGCAAGGATTTTATTGAAATGCACGGTGGGGAAATTTCGGTTGAAAGTGAAGAAGGAAAAGGAAGCATATTCAAATTTACAGTGGGCCATGGAGACTAACAAAAAGAAGCTGGCATCCGATCTTCGCCAAAAAGCGGAAAATGTAATAAAATTAAATCCTAGGAGAGCGAATTCGAAACTCTCGGAGGCTGAAGCACTCAAGCTTGTTCACGATCTTGAAGTACATCAGGTCGAACTTGAAATACTTAACAATGAGCTTGTCCTGGCAAAAGAACAGGCTGAACTAGTCGCGGAAAAATATATTAATTTATATGAATTCGCACCTTCGGGCTATTTTACCCTATCGCGCGAAGGTGAAATAATGGAATGCAACCTGCGAGGGGCTGAAATACTGGGCAAAGAAAGAAGTTTTGTAAAAGGCCAAAGATTCGATTATTTTGTTTCTGTCGAGTCAAAGGCAATATTCAATCAATTCTCAGATCAGGTATTTAAGGGGAAAGAAAAACAAAATTGCGAACCGATTCTGAAAACTAATAAACCCCATACTCAGGTTCTTCTGAGCGGCCTTATCGACGACAAAAGTGAAAACTGTTTGGTAACCATGGTGGATATTACCGAGCGCAAAAGGACTGAAAATGCATTAATCAGAAGCGAAATTGAACTCAAAAAAGCACAGCAGATTACCCATATAGGAAGTTGGTATCTTGATCTTTCTACCAATCAGGTAGTATGGACGGAGGAATTGTACAAAATGTATGGGTTTGATCCATCGCTGCCACCTCCTCCATATAGCGAGCATCAAAAGCTATTTACCCCGGAAAGTTGGGAGGTTTTATCTTCCTCACTCGCCAACACCACAATTACCGGAATCCCCTATGAACTTGAACTAAAAACGGTCAGGAAGGATTGCAGCTTTGGGTGGATGTGGGTTCGGGGTGAAACGATTACTGATGGAGAAGGTAAAACTGTTGGCCTTTGGGGAGCCGCCCAGGATATTTCGGAACGCAAACTCAGAGAACAAGAACTAGTCAAAGCCTTGGAACACGCTGAAGAAAGCGATCGGTTAAAATCAGCCTTTCTTGCAAACATGAGTCATGAAATCCGGACACCGATGAATGGCATTCTGGGATTTTCTGAACTTTTAAAAGACCCTGATCTTACAGGTGAGGAGCAAGGCTGATACATTGATTTGATAGAGAAAGGTGGTAATCGCATGCTCAATATTATTAGTGACATCGTGAGTATCTCAAAACTGGAATCGGGGCAAATGGAAACGGTGATTTCAGACACCAACATAAATGAAAAACTGGAGTTTGTTCATGGCTTTTTGAAACCAGAGGCCGATCAAAAAGGTATCGGTCGTTTTGCCTGGCATCCTTTACCCACCGCCGAGGCATTCATTAAAACCGACCGTGAGAAAATCAGTTCCATTCTGATGAATCTGGTAAAAAATGCCATTAAGTTTTCGCCAAAAGGTTCCATTGATTTCGGTTGTGATCTCGTAGAAACGGATAACTATCCGTCTGTAAACACGGAAAATTATCCGTCTCTACGGTTCTATGTAAGGGATACAGGTGTGGGTATTCCGGAGAACCAGAAAGAATTTATTTTCGAAAGGTTCAGGCAAGGAAGTGATTTTCTGACCCGCAATTATGAAGGAGCAGGTTTAGGGTTAGCCATTTCGAAAGCTTATGTGGAAATGCTGGGCGGTAAGATCTGGGAGGAAAGCGAATACGGGAAAGGCTCAACATTCTATTTTACCATTCCATGTGATGCTTCGAAAGCAAAACAATTACTGTGATAGCTTTTAAGCCTGCCGATGATGGTGACGGGTTCGTTGTTACATTATACAACCCGGGAAAATCAACGGATAGTTTTTCTCTGAAGCCAAATAAGGGATCTAAAGTCTGGAAATGTGATACCGGCGAAAACAAATCAGGCGAAATCAAAACCGCGGTTGAACTGCCGGGACAGGAAGTGGTGATGGTGAGGTTCTGAGGAAAATTTGCAAGCGGTGCATATTTGCATCAAAACAAAATATTATGACAAGACAAAGTATATCGTTCACAAAACCAAATGAAGAATGGTTAAAAGTTCAACTGAATAATGAAGAATCCACCAGTAAGAGTGAACTTATTAATGATTTGATCAGACAAGCTAGAAAGCAGCAAGTTCAAGTTGATATTATTAGAGCCAAATTAGATAAATCTGAAAGTAGTGGATTTACTGATGATACTAAAGAACTAATTTTAAAACAGTCAAAGTCATTACTTAATGGTCAGATATAGAATAAGTTTCGTTTCAGAAATTGACCTATTAATAGACCAGAAATAAAACCGGGATCCACCGTTGGAATAATTACAGCCAAACAGACAAATATTTAAGGAAATGGGATTTGTACCAATAACCTTCGACGAGTATATAGAAAAACATTTGGAGAGTAATCCTTCCGCGAAAGAAGCCGATTTGAGGAAACACTTGAAATCAGCTGTAGATGCATATAAAAATGGAATCAAGTGTTCTTGTGGTAATGATATTTGGGTGATTGGATCAGCATCAGTTGGAAATAGTTGCTTCACTTGCATTACCGGGGAAAGCAATCCGACAGACGATTATGAAATTGATTCAGCAATAAAGAAAAGGGGAAACAGTCTTCCCCGATGATCAGGCAGCCCAGAAGGCTGTCTATCTGGCGATTGCCAACATTGAAAAGAAATGGACCATGCCCGGGGTACAATTATTAATCAATTGATTATTAAATTTGGAGACCGATGTGGTATACTTTAAAACCGGCAGCTATCCATTTACACAAAAATCTGTACAGGCTCATAAATCCCAATTACGTTTTAACCTTTGTTACCGGTTGGCCATATTTTCGTTCGTATTCTTCGGATTTTTTGCGAAAATACTCAATAATTTGGGCTGAATCCATTTTAATAATCTCTGCATTTACTTTGTCGCGAATATCTCGCATCATTTTCACACAATCAAAATCTTTAGTCGTTTTCATAATCAATTAGATCCTTTGGTGAACGAATTTCAATTGTAGGATAGCCATTCTTAATATTGATCCCATTGTAGCCTCTAATCCTTTTGATATTTACAATGTGCTTAAAATTCCAGCTTACCAGCAGGTCAAGTCGTGAAACTGTTGCAATTGCAATATGCAAACAATCATCGTAACTTGTTTGACCAACTACATTTTCTTTAATATACTCTAAAGCCAAATTTATAGCATCATCTGTCAGCTCAATCACCTCGTAATCAAGGTTCAGAACATTTAACAAAATTAATCAATATTATATGACAAATCCATCTATAGAACGCGTATTCCAGATTTGTCTTAAGCTAAAAACTTAAGTCAGGAGGATTCGCTTTAAAATCCCAGAAAACTCTCTGTTTACAAGTTTTCATGATTCTCCAGCAGGAATTTTTCCGCCTCGGTATTCCACAATCCGTTGTGTTTTTGAACCAGCTTGTTTAATTCGCTGAACACCTCGTTATCCTTGCCTTTTGCTTCAAAATCCGAAATAGCGGTAAGCTCAAGATTGATATTGGTATAGATTAGCTTTTTACCCCCGGGAATTTCCGGAAGGTGCAGGGTAGTCGGGATCACAGCATCCAGTCCGCCGATGTGAGTGATCATAACGGCAGGATTAAT
>CAIXHD010000164.1 GCA_903919065.1 uncultured Bacteroidota bacterium | reverse complement strand
TGACGACAAAAGCGCGAGACCCGTCTTTTGAAAAAGTAAAATGCCGGGGTCCGGCACCGGGGGCTGTCTGAAAAAAAGGATGATCAGCAGGAGTCAGCTTACCGGTTCTCTGATCGAAATGGTAAATCATGATTTTATCGATTCCCAGATCGCAGACAAAAGCAAATCGATTATCAGGAGAAATGTTCACGGAATGAGCATGGGCGGCTTCCTGTCTGGCCGCATTGGGACCCTTGCCGGTATGCTGCACCATATCAACGGGTTCTCCAAGTTTGCCATCCGATAAAACGGGCAAAACTGCAACATTGCCACCGGTATAATTGGCAACCAGAATGTATTTTCCAGTCCGGTCAATGGTCAGATGGCAGGGATGGGCACCCAGGGATGGCATTGCATTCAGGAAAGTCAGCTTGCCGGTTTTTTCATCATGGCTGAAAGCGCTGACGGATCCTGATTTCTTTCCTCCAAAATCATCCGTTTCATTAACAGCATAGAGAAACTTTTTGGAATGATCGAAGATGAGGAATGAGGGATTATTAACTCCACCGCAGGTATCAATCAAATGGAGTGCACCGTTTTCAGGATCAAAGCCGCACACTGAAATACCCTGTTCCGGGGTGTCAGTATAACTCCCGATAAAAAACTTGCCAACCATGTTTCTTGTGAATGGTAATGTGGAAAAAGATCTTTTCGAAAACACGGTAACTCCTATGGCACCAATGGTTATCTGCTGAAAAAATCGCGACCTTTTCATGAACCCAAAGCTAGCTATTTAGCTTTGATAATTTTGGTCCGATACACTACTTCTCCCTGTAAATTTATCACAAGCAGGAAATAGGCACCTTCGGCTAAGCCTGAAGTTGAAAGGGATCCCTGAATGCTGTTCAGGACAGTTTTACCGGTAGAATCCAGTATGTAAACAGTATTGCCATTTTCAAATGGAGAAATAGTCAGGCGGTCGATTACGGGATTTGGGTAAACCAGATAATTGATATCAGCTATTTCCTTTTCTAACTTTCCGGAAAGTAATCCTGTTGTTCCGGATTTGATTTGACGCTTTGAATTTTTCTTGGGGTTTACCGGTCCTATTTGCATATATTCAACGGGTCCGTCAGGATTTATTTTGTATTCTCCGTTGATCGTATTAAACAGCATCACAGGTACGGTGGTGAAAATGTTCCCGGTGTTCACCAATACAGGCGGCATTCCACCTGCGTTATTCAGAAAAGGGATAGCAGCATCGTAGAGATTATTCTGGAAATACATATGATTGTACTGGTTCATGTTTTTTATTATTTCAGCCCCTTTTGAGGATCTGAAATAATTGTTTCTCACAATGACCGATGAACCGGGAATTGGCGTATACCGGTCGTCGATAAACGAGCCAGTGCAATTCTCAATGTAATTTTTATAAACCTCGATATTTCCCATTCCCAGGATGATGGCTCCATAACCTCGAGAGTTGAGGAGAATGTTATTGTAATATTTCCCAACAGTATTGCCTCCAACCTGAAGGCAGTTGTTTTGAAAAGGCTCATTATTAATGCCTGAATTGCGGAACAGGTTATTGTGAACCTCGATATCCTCAACACAGTTCGCCAGCTGCGCTGATTCCCTGCCGGTATTCTCAACAATGTTGTTATAAATCCTGACATGCCTGAATTCCATTCCCGGGGATTTAGTTTCTCCGATATACATACCTTCAATAACATCATGTATGTAATTATTGTGAATCAGCAGATTATGGAATTGAGGGTAGGGCACTGGTGGATTTCCTCCAAAATCCTTTTTTGCATAGATACCGAAGAAGGTAGTATTGCCACCAAGAATCTCAACAAACTCAGCCTCGCAGTCGGTGCTGAACTCGGAAAATGAAAGTCCGCACTCAAGGCCTTGAAGCTTAAATCCATAGACTACATTCTTGTCGCCAGTTCCTGTGACTTTAATAAACTGGCAATTTTCAAAAGAGAGGGCACCCCAGTTAGCAGTAACGATACTGACAGGCCCTCCGCTATTGATTATTACAATAGGTTTCTCTTT
>CAIXHD010000163.1 GCA_903919065.1 uncultured Bacteroidota bacterium | reverse complement strand
GGTTTCTCATTCAAGAACAGTTAATCTGACGCAGAAACATATCCGTGGCCGTCTTGCCGAATCATTACTTTTTTTGGTTAATACTTACGGATTTGAAGAGGATGGTAAGACGATCAAGGCTTATCTTTCCCGTGATGATCTGGCCAGTTTATCCAATATGACTGCCTCGAATGCCATTCGAACGCTGACACAGTTTTGCGAAGAAGAGATTATATCCACTGAGGGACGCCGGGTAAAAATTCTGAACCGAATCAAGCTGGAACATATCAGCGAAATCGGGTAGGGTTAATCAAACAGGCAGGGTTACTCAAACTGGTAGATTCGTTTTACTCTGGGAGATATTGACGTAAGAACCTCATAGGGTATGGTCTGCAAAATGTTTGCTATTACGGTGACCGGATTCTCAGGTCCGAAAACAATTACCTCATCACCTTCGTTTGCATCGGTTCCATTAAGATCCAGTATGGTCATATCCATGCAGATATTGCCGATTGTTGATACTTTCGTTCCTTTAACCAGCATGCTGTAGTGTCCATTTCCCAGCCGCCTGTTTATTCCGTCGGCATAGCCGACAGGGATCACCCCAACGCGGGTTGGCTTATCCAGTATCGTACGTCTCCCGTATCCCACTGATTCACCAGCCTGGATGTCATGGATCTGGGAAATAATTGTTTTCAACGTTGCGATTGGCTTTAACTCAAGCAGGTTGGTGTTACCATGACCATAAAGTCCGATCCCGAGTCTGACCATATCAAAATGAGCTTTCGGAAACCTTTCAATGCCTGAAGAATTGAGAATGTGCTTCAGGAACGTGTAGCCGCTTTTATCAGCCAGCAATTTACAGGATTCGGAGAGTCGGCTGATCTGAAGATTTGTGAAATCATCATTTGCCGGATCTTCGCTGGCAGCAAGGTGACTGAAAACGCTTTTCAGGTAAATCTCGGGATGGCTATTGAGGAAGTCCAGCAATTGTTCTGTCTCCCGATAATCAAAGCCAAGACGGTGCATCCCTGTATCGAGTTTCAGATGGACCGGGTAGGGACCAAGTCCCAGGTTTCTGACTGTTTTGGTAAAGGTGTTTAATCCGCTCCAATTATAGATTTCAGGTTCGAGGTGATGGTCGATGATCAAATCGGACTGATGAAAATCCGGATTCATGACAAGTACAGGTGTTTTTATTCCGGCACGGCGTATTTCTATTCCTTCATCTGCAAATGCAACACCCAGATAGTCTACACGTTCGTGGGCGAGGAATTTTGCCATCTCCACCCCTCCGCTTCCGTAGCTGAAGGCTTTCACCATAACCATGATTTTTACATCGGGACCAATCAGCTTTCGGTATTGCTCGAGGTTGAACCTCACATCATTCATCCTGATTTCCAAGGTGGTGGCATGTATTTTAGCTTCCATGATGCTGCTAATCTGCTCGAAAGCAAATGAGCGTGCACCCTTAAGAAGAATCGCTTCATCCTGAAAATCTTCCGTATTTACCTGACTCAGGAATTCAGCTGTCGAGTAAAGAATTCTGACGTTTCCTTTAAACTGATGGCGGTTGCGATAAATAGCAGGGCCGATTCCTATGAGTCGGTAAAGATTCCGGGCTGACAGAAGGCGGCTGATTTCAGCATATAAAGCTTCTTCCGATTGACCGGTTTGTAAAATATCGGAAATGATCAGTGTTTTCTTCAGATGTGGAGTTTGCTGAAAAAGTAGATCTAGTGCAATTTTAAGCGATTGAATATCAGAATTATAATAATCATTTATCAAAGTACACCTATTGATACCTGCTTTCTGTTCTAAACGCATATGTACCGGTTCCAGCCTCATAACCTGGTTCTGCAGTAATGTTTCATCGAAGCCGGTGACAAGCAGCAACAACCATATCTGTATCAGGTTTTCAATGGACGCCGGATCTGTGAAAGGGATGGTCAGGGTAACCTGTCGGGATTCGAAGATTCCTCCCAGATGGCAGCAGGAACCGGCAATAGTTTCCTTGGTAATCTGCAGATCAGCCGGTTTATTTCTGGACCAGGATTTTTTTTCCCCGGGATAACCGGCAGCCATAAGTTCATTATGGACCAGCTCCTGATCGAGACAATAATAAATTTCAGGGCAATTTTTTACCAGTTGAATTTTCTCTCTGGTTTTGGATGGCAAATCCGCAAAATTCTCCTGATGAGCATCTCCGATATTTGATATCAAAGCTATATCCGGATTCAGCATTTTTTGCAGTTCAGCCATTTCGCCTGGTTTGGAGATACCTGCTTCCAATATTGCAAATTGCTCGTTACCAGATATATTTAGTATGGAAAGTGGTACTCCTATCTGGGAATTATATGATTTAGGACTGCGGATAACGCGGAATGCTGACTGCATAAGCTGTGCCAGCCATTCTTTAATGATGGTTTTTCCGTTGCTGCCGGTTATTGCGATCAGCTGGCCCTTAAACAGCTTACGGTGCCAAGCGGCAAAATCCTGGAGGGCAGTAAGGGTATTTTCGGCAATAATAAACGCAGAGCCGGAAAACTGGTCAATATTTTCGGGAAGGGCAGAAACCAGAAAGGCTCTGATACCTGATTGAAAAGCTTCGCCCAGAAATCGTTGCCCATCGTGACTGGGGCCTTTAAGTGCGATAAAAAGGCTTTCAGCCGGCTGGTCGATTCTGCGGGTATCTGTGCATACCTGGCGAATGACGCGACCGGGATCACCGATCAAACGGCTGTGGGTTATTTCGGCAATATCAGCAACGGTGTACCTGATCATTTCAAGAACCTTCGTCTGACAACATTCAGGAAATCATTTGCAACCGTGCTGTTTTCGTCCCAATGGAACCTGTCGGTCATGAATTTTTTTGCAGCTTCAAATGAGCTCAGACTATTAAGAAGCGTAACGGTGTTCTTAAAGCCTTCGGGATCATTTCCGAAAAGTTCGCGAATGAACAGGAATCGCTCATTGATGGATATTGCTGACCATATGTCGGCTATAGGCATATCTGCCAGTGGAGTTGCAACATCCTTTGAGGGATTTTGCTTCCGGTACATTTCGTTCAGGCTTTGATCTGGCTGGAAGAGATTTCCTCCTGAGATATTTTCGCGTACCGGTGGCTTCTGAGGCTTTGGTGCAGGCAGATCAAAATCGGCAAAAATTGAGGTTGGTGGAGGGGGCGGTGGTACCTGAATTGTTTGTTTCAGAGGCTGGGGAATTGGCTCTGGTTCCAGATAGGGTTCCCAGCCGGGTTCCAGGTTATCTTCATCAATATCCTCCTCATCCTCCTCATCATCATCATCGTCCTCCTCATCGTCCTCCTCATCATCATCGTCTTCCTCTTCCTCTTCCTCTTCCTCTTCCAGATCGTCGTCGGGTTCAGCTTCAATTTCAGTTTCTATTTCAGTTTCTATTTCAGTTTCTTCCTCTGGTTCCCATTCAGGTTCCATTTCAGGTTCTTCCTCAGGCTGTGGTTCTGGCTCAGGCATTGGCACTATCGCTGGCACTGTTACTGGTGCTGGTGCTGGCACAGGTTCGAATTCCGGTTCCGCTTCCGGTTCCGGTGCCGGGATAGCTGTTTTGAGAACCACCGGCTCACCGGTTTCAAGACTCAGCAGACTGGTATAGAGGTTTCTGGTTTTCTTCAGGAGGATATCGATATCGATCTGATGAACTTCATTAGATTTTTCCATCCAGCCGAGGATTTTTTCAATTTCGGCCAGATCTTGCTTCAGGTTCCGGATGCTTTCTGAACTGTCCATAATTCTTTTATTTTTGTAAAAATAACGATCATAATCTAAAATACTTATTGGACCGGTATTTCTTTCCTGAAACAAGTAGGGTCGGGCTTCCACCAAGGGGCTGGATCGAGGTGATATGCGGATCGATGTTCTCTGGCAAAACGGAAGAGCTCATCCGGAGGCTGAACAGGGCACGCATTGCCCGTCAGCGAGTTGAGATTTTTAAGCCGATGATAGATACCCGTTATTCAGCTGAAGATGTTGTGTCGCATGATGCAAAAGCGATACGCTGTACGCCGGTTTCTTCCCCCGGGAATATTTTATTGATGACTGGTGATGTGGATGTAATCGGGATTGATGAAGCCCAGTTTTTCGATATGAGCCTCATAGATGTATGCAATTCGCTGGCCAACCAGGGCGTTCGTGTTATTGTGGCTGGTCTGGACATGGATTTTACCGGTAAACCATTTGGCCCTATTCCATCACTTATGGCCACCTGTGAACATGTAACAAAAGTGCAGGCAATCTGCATGAGGTGTGGGAATCTAGCCTTGTATTCGCATAGGACAACCGAATCAAACGAACTTGTTTTGCTGGGTGAAACGGAGTCTTATGAACCCTTGTGCAGGTCGTGTTTTAATCTGGAGCATAAAAAATGATTGACAGGAAAATTCAATTGTTCCTGGTTCCAACACCGATAGGGAACCTCGAGGATATCACGCTTCGTGCTATTCGTGTTTTAGGCGAAGTGGATTTCATTCTGGCCGAGGACACCCGGACTTCAAGAGTTTTGCTGAACCATTTGAATATTAAGAAGCCTCTTTACCCCCATCATAAATTTAATGAGCATAATTCAGTACTTGGTATTATAAAGCGTCTGGAGGCCGGAGAAAAGGCTGCACTGATTTCAGATGCCGGGACACCAGGGATTTCAGATCCGGGGTTTTTGCTGGTCAGGGAATCCATTCAGGCCGGATTTGAGGTGGAGTGTCTGCCCGGACCGACCGCTTTGATCCCTGCGCTGATCAATTCGGGTTTTCCATGCGACCGTTTCATTTTCGAAGGGTTTTTGCCGTTGAAGAAAGGAAAGCAGACCCGCATACGTGAGTTGTCGATTGAGAAGCGGACCATCATTATCTATGAATCACCGATGCGGCTGGTAAAAACGCTTGGTCAGCTTTTGCCTGAATTCGGGATTAGCCGTCGTGCAACGGTATCACGTGAGCTGACTAAGATGCATGAGGAAACTGTTCGGGGAACACTTGAAGAATTGATCGCTCACTTTACGGAATTTGCTCCAAGAGGCGAAATTGTAGTGGTAATTGAGGGGGCCTAAGTTTTTTGCTTCTTCTTTTTTGCCGCCGGGAAAAGCACGTTGTTCAGAATTAGGCGGTATCCCGGTGAATTCGGATGAAGGGAAAGGTCGGTTGGCTTATCCCCAACCAGATGCTGATAATCTTCAGGATCATGTCCGCCATAGAATGTCCAGGTACCCTTGCCGAATTCCCCATGAATATAGCGTGCTTCGTTCAGGGATTTATTTTCACCCATGACCAGGACTGATGGCTTAACGTAATCTTTTATGAAAGAGGTTGTCTGTCCCATGAATCCCCTGATGATCTGGGTGTGGTTCTGGCACAGCATGGTAGGCACGGGGTCCCATTTTGCTGAATAATCGAACAGGGTGAAATAATCCTGACTTTGTCCGATTCGCCTGGAGTCCGTTGCATCAATAGTCGAAAACTCATATTCCAGGGGATCATCAATGAGCTTAAAATTCTGGAATGCCAATGCCTGTGAATAGTCGAGTTTGTTATTTGCGTCCGGATCGATGGGATCTCCGTCATACATTTGGGCGCAGATATCAACATTCTGGGCTGCGAGGGAGATATCAAAGGAATCTGCTCCCGAGCACATTGCGAATAGGAATCCGCCTTCAGCCACATAGGTTTTGATGGTCATGGCTACGTAAAGTTTCATTTTGGAAACCTTGCTGAATCCATATTTAGTTGCCATAGCTTCATTATCAGCAACCTGTTTCTGATACCAGAGCATGTGGTTGAAAGTTTTATAGAATCTTCCATACTGACCGGTAAAGTCCTCATGATGAAGATGCAGCCAGTCATAGTTTTTAAGTTTTCCTTCAATAACTTCCCCATCGTATAGGCGGTCATAAGGAATTTCAGCATAATCCAAAGCCATAATAACCGCGTCATCCCAGGGTTGCTTATCGATGGGCGCATAGACGGCGATTTTCGGGGCTTTCTCCATCTTGATCACGTCCATATTGAAATCCGGTCGGGCGATCTCATCAAGGATTTTTAATCGGGCAGCGTCAGCGATTACTTCTGTTCGAACGCCGCGGAGCATGCATTCCTGTTGGATTTCATCATAAAATGGAATGAGAAAGCTGCCGCCGCGGTAATTAAGAAGCCATTCGAGGGTATTTCCTTTCTGCAATGCCCAGTATGCTATTCCGTAGGCTTTCAGATGGTTGGTCTGATTATTATCCATGGGTACCAGCAGGAAAGCTCCCTGAGAGATTCCGGTACGCAGCAGGAGGAGAAACAATATCGCAATAACAGATTTACTCTTCATGTGATTAGAACGCGTCGTTGTATTCCTGTGGTGTGTTTGAACGGTTCATTCTGGATTCAAATTTAACTGACGCATTTTCCTGATCATCATATACAGGGATGCCAAAGTCATCATCGAGTTCCATAAATTTCGCCTGTTCCGAGCGAAAACGAAGTTGGATGTCGCCAACGGCTCCGTTACGGTGTTTGGCGATAATGATTTCGGCCATGCCGATAGTTGAGCGTCCTTCAGAATCCTCTGTCAGGCCATATTTTTCAGGGCGGTGAATAAAGATTACAATATCGGCATCCTGCTCAATAGCGCCGGATTCACGAAGGTCGGAAAGCTGCGGGCGTTTGTCGCCTGCGCGGAGTTCCACTGACCGGTTAAGCTGTGAAAGGGCAATAATCGGGATATCAAGTTCTTTGGCGATGGCCTTAAGGGATCTGGAAATACTGCTGACCTCCTGCTCGCGGTTGCCCTGAGTATCCGGCGGACCGCTCATCAGCTGAAGGTAATCGACAACCAGCAATTCTATTTTATGTTCGAGTTTCAATCTTCTGGCTTTGGCTCGAAGTTCAAAAACTGAAATTGCGGGCGTATCATCAATAAATATTGGGGCTTTCAGCAGGCTTTTCAATCGGATTTCAAGCTGTTCCCATTCGAATTTCTGCAGGCGGCCGTTACGAATTTTTTCTGCAGCGAGTTCGGTTTCGCTGACGATCAGACGGTTGACCAGCTGAAGGCTTGACATTTCAAGTGAGAAGATGGCTACGGCTTTGTCGTGTTCAACCGCCATATTTCTTGCCATAGAGAGCATAAAAGCTGTTTTACCCATCGATGGGCGTGCAGCTATAATGACGAGGTCGGACGGTTGCCAGCCGGAAGTTATACGATCGAGATTTGTAAAACCCGAGGGGACACCGCTGAGGCCGGCTTCTTTGGAAGACAGCTCTTCCATACGTTTCAGGGCCCGGTCGATAACGATGTCGATACGAAGGGTTTCCTTCTTGATATTGCTGAATGCTACTTCAAAAAGTTCGCTTTCGGCAAAATCGAGAAGTTCATCGACGTCCTGAGTAGAGTCAAACGCTTTTTCCTGAATATCCGAAGATACCCTGATCAGTTCGCGCTGAATATATTTCTGTGCTACAATTCGCGCATGGTACTCAACATGGGCTGCTGATGCAATCTTGGTGGTGAGCTGAGTAAGGAAATAGGGACCCCCGATAATATCAAGCTTGCCCTGTTTCTTAAGTTCTTCGGTTACAGTAAGTAGGTCAATTGGCTGAAGGTTCATTGATAACGCCCTGACCGCTTCAAAAATAATCCGGTGGGTATCTTTATAGAAGCAGTCGGGTTTCAGAATGTCGATAACAGAAATAATGGCATCCTTTTCCAGCATGATAGCACCCAGAACGGCTTCTTCCATCTCAAGGGCCTGCGGTGGGATTTTCCCGAGGTCATGCATGATCTCCTGGACCCGTCGGTTAGTGTCGTTATCTTTTTTTTTCTGAGCCATTGATTTGATTATTGGGGGAACAAAGATGATCAGAAAAATAATTAAAAAAACAGTTACTTTCGGGTTTGTTGATAAATCTGACACCGTTAAATCATGGTTGTATTTCCCGCTGCCAAAATCAATTTAGGTTTGTATGTAACTAACAGACGTGAAGATGGTTACCATAATATCGAGACCTTATTTTACCCGATAGGTTTTTCCGATATTCTTGAAGTGGTTCCGGTTCCGGACGGTCCATCTGGAACGATTGACCTGACCCTCTCCGGGGCATCTGTTGAAGGATCTTTGGGTACCAATCTGGTTGTCAGGTCCTATGATATGCTCAATGAGAGGAAGCGGTTACCGGGAGTGAGAGCCTATCTGCACAAGTGCATTCCAACGGGTGCCGGGTTAGGAGGAGGATCATCAGACGGGGCTTCCATGCTGAAGGTTTTAATCGCCCTATTTGGTTTGGATGTGCCGCCTGATGAAATCGTTGAATTAGCTTTGGCGCTAGGCAGTGATTGCCCATTTTTTCTGGATCCCCAACCCTCATACGCGCATGGCCGCGGAGAAATTTTGGAACATGCATCTATTACATTAAGAGGATATTACCTGCAGTTATTTCATCCTGGAACAGGGATTTCAACGGCTGCTGCTTATAAGCATGTTCAAATCGGTCAACCGGAGGTTTCGGTCGGGGAATTGGAGAAAATTCCCATTAAAGGCTGGAGAGAGGTGGTTAAGAATGTGTTTGAGCCATATGCCTTTATGCAACAGCCTGTAATTGAGCAGATCAAGTACAGGCTGTATGAATCCGGAGCCCTATTTGCGAGTATGACCGGCAGCGGTTCTGCTGTTTATGGTCTTTTCGATTGTGAAACCGAAATCCCGCATGATTTGATGCCTTATTTTATTTGGAAAGAGAGGCTTTAGAATCTTTCTTGTTTCTTTTCTCTTTTACCGGTTTAGGCGGTTTAGGCGGTTTCGGTGGTTTAGGTGGAGATTTTTCCAAAAGCTTTTTAAGCAGGGACTCGGGTTCACCCAGTTCGAGCAAAAGTTGGTTTTTGGTTACTATCTGACCTTCAATAATATGTATTTTTTTGATTCTGCCAGAAACCGTTGAAAATACTTTATTCTTCATTTTCATTGCTTCCAGGATAAACAGGAGTTTTGAGGGATTGATATATTGGCCCTCTCTCACCAAAACCTTGAGCATTGTTCCAGGGATCTGCGCCTTAATTTTGGTAGGATCCTCGGGCTGATATGGTTGGTGCTTCCGGAATTTATCTGTCAGCTTGGTTTTATAGTCGGTTCCCTCAAAGGAGAATATTTCCAGATCTTTTTCTTCGTGATCCATATTCTAAGCGTTAAATCAGATTAAAGTGGAATACAGCCGTGTTTGCGCTGCGGACGTGGAACATCTTTTGTTTCAAGCACTTCCAATGCATGAAGCAGGAATTTGCGGGTTTCGCCCGGTTCAATTACAGCATCGACATACCCTTTAGCGGCAGCGACGTATGGATTTGCAAATTTATCTTTGTACTCCTTGATTTTTTGCTTGCGCATTTTCTCAGGATCATCTGCCGTTGTGATTTCCTTGCGGAAGATAATATTGGCAGCGCCTTCAGGGCCCATTACAGCGATCTCAGCCGATGGCCATGCGAAAACTATATCAGCATTCAAATGGCGGCTGTTCATGGCAATATAGCCCCCGCCGTAAGCTTTCCTGAGGATTACGGTAATCCGGGGAACTGTGGCTTCGCTATATGCATAAAGAACTTTTGCGCCGTGGCGTATAACGCCGGCATGTTCCTGATCAACTCCGGGTAAATATCCGGGGAGATCGACAAGGGTAATGAGCGGGATATTAAAGGCATCGCAGAAACGAATAAAGCGGGCTGCCTTATCGGACGAATCAACGTCAAGAACACCGGCCAGATAGATAGGCTGATTGGCGACAAACCCGACTGTTTGCCCATTCATTCGAGCATAACCAATGACGAGGTTTTGTGCAAAATTTTCCATGATTTCGAAAAACTCTGATCCGTCGGCAATAGCCCGGATAACATTTCGAACATCATAGGGTTGCTTTGGATCAACCGGAACTATTTCGTCGATTCTGAATGAGTTCTTTGGATTTCTTGGTCTGAGTCTCTTTGCTTTCTGAGAATTGTTCCAGGGAATATAGGAGATCAGGGTTTTGATTTGCTCAAAACATTCCTGTTCGCTATTAGCAAAGAAGTGAGCGTTACCGGTTACAGAGCTGTGGATTCTTGCACCTCCGAGCTCTTCCATTGATATTTCCTCACCCAGAACGGTCTTGATGACTTCAGGTCCGGTGATGAACATTTTGGATATGTTGTCGACCACAAAAACGAAGTCGGTAAGTGCGGGTGAGTAAACTGCACCACCGGCACACGGTCCGAGAATAACTGAAATCTGTGGAATTACGCCTGAAGCCAATGTATTGCGATAAAAGATCTCGCCGTAACCGGCCAGGGAATTAACCCCTTCCTGAACACGGGCACCACCGGAATCGTTAATACCGATAAGAGGCACTTTGAGTTTCAATGCATGATCCATGATTTTTGTAATCTTTCTGGCATGCATAAGACCCAGCGACCCCCCTGCAACGGTAAAGTCCTGAGCGAAGATACACAGTGGTGAACCATAGATTTTTCCGGTTCCTGTTATAACACCATCACCTGGAAGTTCTTTTTTATCCATATCGAAATCACGACCTTCATGTTGTGCGAAAAGGTCATATTCCTGAAATGAATCTTCATCGAGAAGGCCGATAACTCTTTCACGGGCGGTCATTTTGCCCATGGCCTGTTGTTTTCTGATAGCAGTTTCACCGCCACCCTGCAGGATCTGTTCCCTCCGTTCGACAAATTCCTGGGTTTTCCGTTTTAATGACATAGGGTAAGGTTTAGTAAATATTAAATCCCTGAAAATTAAATAGTAAGCAAAGACTTGCTGTTTTCCCCGCTACAAGATTACGAAAAAAAATATTAGGGGAAGCTTTCCCAGGGCACATAAAAAAACCCCGCGTTGGCGGGGTTTTTTATATCGGGATAATTATCAATTACTTAACAATCTCCAATAACTCAACTTCAAAGATAAGAGTTGCGTTAGGAGCGATTCCGCTACCCTGTGGAGGTCTTGCACCGTAAGCAAGGTTACCAGGAATATAGAATTTATATTTTGATCCAATTGACATCAGCTGAACACCTTCGGTCCAACCAGGGATAACACCGTTCAATGGAAATTCAACAGGTTCGCCACGATCAACAGAGCTGTCAAATACTTTTCCGTCGGTGGTTGTGCCGTGATAATGAACTTTCACAGTGTTGGTTGCTAAAGGTTTTGCGCCAGTACCTTCGCGCATAACTTCATACTGTAATCCAGATGCAGTTGTTTTAACACCAGTCTTTTTTGCGTTTTCAGCTAACCAGGTCTGACCATCTGCCAATGAACTGGCTGCTTTTTTCTCCATCAGTGTGGAAAAGAAAGCCTGAAGAATTGGGTTGGATTCTGCTTCGGTAATCTGAAGTTTTTCGTTAGCATAAACATCCTGAAATGCTTTTGCAAATGCTTCCATGTTGATTTCTTCCAATCCCATGTTTTTTACGTTACTAGCCATATTTACGCCGAGGGCATAACTGGCAGTATCAATTGGTGTTGTTAATTTCACTGCTCCGATTTTAAGTGTTGAATTTTTTGATTGACTACATGATGTTACGGTCACCAGGGCCATAAGCAACAGCCCGACCAAAGATTTTGTTTTCATTCTAGCTAATTCTAAATTTATTTCGCGCAAAGGTAATTTAAAGTGACAAATAAAAAAGTTACCAAGACATCTTTGAATAGGGTTTGTCCTTAAAAGGGGAAATTGATGATTTTGAAATGGTTTCTTTATAGGCTGGCCAGGTTGTTGAAAAGAATGCATCTACCTGATCAAGCATTTTTTTCAATTCTTTTTCTGCCAGTTCAACAGCAGTTTTTTGTGTTGTTGACAGTTCATCGAAACCATCTGAAGCCGATGAAAGAGCTCCTGTGACCTGTGATCTCAGGTTATACTCTGCCGGGCTTGCACGCTGGGTTTCGGCAGGGCGCTCAGGAGATATCCTGTTCATAAAGGCAGCAAGTGTATCTTTAATGGTATTGGTTTCTTGCCTGAGAGCACGAACGTCTTCAGATCTTCCGGTCGGTAGTTCTTTGGTTATTAGGTCGATTGCATCCTGGGCCTGCTTTATTATTTCCATAGCCGCAGTTAATTTGTCCACCTTTTTCTGATAGGCGAGAACAAATTCTTTACGTGCTACCAGGTCGCTCATTTTGAAAGGCACGCGAGGATCGATGAGGACATCAATCCAGGTTGAATCAGACTGACCCGAATAGGTGTATTTCACCTTATATTTTCCTGGGAAAACGGACATTCCACCTTGTTCCTGACCACCCTGACGATCCTGTGTTGATCCCGGCTGTCTGAATCCTTTTTCATCCAGTCTCCACGAAGCTCTGTTGATACCCGCCGATGGATAATCCTGCAGGGTGCGTATTTTTTCGCCAGCGGCATTAAAAATCTCAATTTGTACCGGCTCGACATTTCTTGAAGCATCGCCTCTCATTCCAAACCTGCCGCCTCCAGAGCGGCCACCGCCGCCACCCATGGCAGCAAAGCCACCACTGGCTCCGGCCATCCGTGCGCCAGGAGCGCCGGTAGCTGCAGTTGCAGCATTTGCATCGCCTTCAGCAGGTGGAGTTCTCTTAATCGGTTCTTTAACTGAATAGGTGAGGATTCCGGAAAGTGATTTTGTCTGACCTGAGAAATAGCCACTTCCTGCACCATAAACACCTGCCTGGCTTTTAGATCCGATATGATAGGCAATTGGGGAGGCATAAGCAGCTATTCCCTTTTCTAATAATGTAATGCCCTGTTTTGCGAGGAGCCTTAATGGCCGGATGTCATCAAGGATATATAATGAACGGCCAAAAGTTGCTATGATAAGATCATGTTCTCTTGGATGGATTTTCAGGTCCATAGTCGGAACAGTAGGGAAGCCGCGCGTCCATTTTGTCCAGTTAACACCATAATCGATACTGACATAGAGTCCGTTTTCAGTTCCCAGGAATATCAGGTTGGGCTCAACGGGATCCTGGATTACGCTGAGGCAGAATCCAAGAACTTTGGTATCATCCACCAGGCGCACCCATGTTTTTCCATAATTTTTCGTGTGGAAAATATAAGCTGAGAAGTCGTTTTGGCGGTAATTATTGATCACGACAAAAGCTTCACCCGGATTAATATTGGAGACATGTATTTGTGGGATCCATCCGTTTTTTGGTGCTCCTTTGATATTGCCGGTAAGGTTTGTCCAGGTTGTCCCGCCATCTTTTGTCAGCTGCAGATTGCCATCATCGGTTCCGGTCCAGATCTCATCCTTTGTAAGTGTGCTGGGGGTAATAGAGATAATGGTACAATGGTTTTCCGCACCGGTAATGTCATAGGTCAGTCCGCCGGTTTTATTTTGTTTCAGTTTTTCCGGGTCGTTGGTGGTGAGATCAGGAGATATCAGAGTCCAATTATCGCCCCGGTCTATACTTTTATGCAGAAACTGGCTGGCGAAATAAATGGTCGTTTTTCCAAAGGGATCATGTGCCATCGCGGCATTCCAGTTAAACCGGAGTTTTGTTCCCTGCGGATGATTAGGCTGGATATCCTTGGAGTCACCGGTTAAGCGGTCGAACCGGCCGACGTTTCCACCCTGTGACATAGCATAACCATATCGGTTATCAGAACTGTCTGCCATCATGTCAAATCCGTCGCCGCCCATAACAGTCTGCCAGTGAAAATACTGGATTCCGCCGCGCTGCAAAACGTTGCTGGGGCCATACCATGATCCGTTGTCCTGTAATCCACCATATACGTTATAGAGAAAATCGAGATCCCAGTTTACGTGATAGAACTGTCCGAGGGGAAGGTTTGTGACAAATCTCCAGGTAACACCGCGGTCCTGCGAGATTGCCAATCCGCCGTCATTACCGTCGATCAGAAAATTGTTATTCAGTGGGTTGATATACCATGCATGGTGGTCCGGATGAATGCCACGGGTTGACATATTTTCGAAGGTGACGCCGCCATCTTCGGTTTTAGAGACTCCGGAGAACAGGTTGTAAACCCGGTCAGGATCCATCGGATCGGCATGTATTTCGTGGTAGTAGAAAGGTCGGTTACTAACATTCGTTTCAGTCGTTTTTGACCAGGTCTGGCCACCATCATCTGAACGGTAAAGGGCATTTTTCGAACATTCGATCAGCGCATAGATCCGTTTATTATTGCATTTTGGTATTGCCAAGCCGATTCGTCCCAGTTCGCCTTTAGGAATACCTTCTTTCTCGGTGAGCTTTTTCCAGTTTTTACCACCGTCCCAGGTGATATACAACCCTGAACCGACACCACCTGATTTCATGAACCAGGGCCAGCGCTGGTGCTCCCACATTCCAACAATAATTTTGTTAGGATTTACAGGGTCCATGACCATGTCGCCTACACCTGATAAATCGTTGGTAAAAAGGATTTGCTTCCAGGTATCCCCGCCATCAGTGGTTTTGTAAACTCCGCGTTCAGGATGGGGGCCCCATGGAGAGCCGATGGCGCCGACATAAATAATATCAGGATTGGTTGGATCGATTATGATTCTGTGGATGTTATGCGTTTTCTCAAGTCCTTTAAGTTCCCAGGTTTTTCCGCCGTCGATTGAGCGATAAACTCCTGCGCCTGAGTTCAAACTGTTTCTTGGATTGCCTTCACCGGTACCTACCCAAATAATGTCAGGATTGGCCTGGTAAATGTTCAGGGCACCAATAGAGGAGACAGCTTCCTTGTCGAATAATGGTGTCCATTCCATACCGCCGGATTCGGTTTTCCATAATCCGCCAGAAGCTGATCCGACATATATAGTATTCGGATTGGTTTCTACTACGTCAATAGCGGTAATACGTCCCGACATACCGGATGGTCCAATGCTGCGGGCATTCATTCCGGTAAATTTTTCCATGTCGAGCTTCTGTCCGGCCAATGGAAGAACGGCCAGAACGACAAACATCAGGAGAAAATATTTTTTCATAGGAGCATAGGTTTTAATCAAAAATAGGAACCTTTCTAAAGATAGGACTGTATGAAAGGTTAAAAAAGCTTAAAACCACATCAGATATTATGTAAATTCGCGGCCTGTGACTGAAATTTTCAGTGAAATAAGCTTGCAGCAATGGATAATCCTTTTTGCTGTTGCCCTGATGATCGGAATGTCGAAAACCGGTGTCAGCGGACTCGGTTTAATGGTAGTTCCCATGCTTGCGTATGGTTTTGGAGCCAGGGAGTCGACCGGGATTATGATGCCGGTTCTGATCATGGCTGATGTCTATGCGGTTTTTTATTATCACCGGTTAGCTGAGTGGAAGCATATTATCAGGCTTTTGCCGGGCACTGTTATTGGAATAATTGCCGGGGTAATAACAGGAACACTAATATCCGGTGACCAGTTCCGATTGCTGATGTCGGCAATTGTTATTCTGGCTCTGGTGATTATGGTTGTCCGCGATCTGATCAAAAAAACCGGGGATATCCCCACGCATCCGGCTTTTGCAATTTCCCTTGGGATTCTTGGTGGCTTCAGCTCAATGGTTGGTAATGCCGCAGGTCCGGTTTTTGCAGTATACCTGCTGGCCATGCGGCTGCCGAAAAATACCTTTATAGGAACCGGAGCCTGGTTTTTTCTGATCAACAACCTGATAAAATTGCCATTTCATATCTGGGTGTGGAAAACTATTACGCCGGTTGCCCTGTCGCTTGATATGATAGCTATACCTGCAATTTTGATAGGTGCCTGGCTGGGGATTCGCATAACCCGGTTATTCTCAGACAGTATGTATCGCATTTTTGTGATTGGGATGACGCTGCTATCAGCTCTCTTTCTTTTTTTCAGATAGTCTGGATCAGATTGTTTTATCGTTTTTTTTTGTTTTCTTCGGTTCATAATATCTTAAAACCTAAGAAATATGAAAAAAATCCAGATCAAAGGCTTGCTTATGGCAGGTCTCTTACTCCTCGCCGGAAATGTGATTGGCCAGGACGTGGTGGGCAAATGGAAAACCATTGACGATGAGTCAGGTAAACAAAAATCCATTGTTCAGCTTTTTATAAGCGGTAATCAGCTTTACGGTAAAGTTCTGGAAACATGGGATGACGACGGTGTTACACCGACCGACAAGCTGTGTGATAAATGTACCGGTGCCTTGTTTAACAAAAGGATTCACGGGATGATTATTGTTCAGGGAATTACAAAATCCGATAATATTTGGAAAGGGAAGAAAGGAATTCTTGATCCAAAAAACGGAAAATTTTATGATGTAAAGATATGGCTTGAAGATGCCAATACTTTGAATGTCAGAGGTTCGATCGGACCGATCGGACGCAAGCAGACGTGGTATAGGGTGAAGGAATAAGGCTCAGGGCTCAAGGCTCAAGGCTCAAGGGAGGTTTGAAGGCACAAGGCACAAGGCTCAAGGCTCAAGGCTCAAGGGAGGTCTGAAGGCTCAAGGCTCAAGGCACAAGGCTCAAGGCAAAAGAAAGAAAAAAGAGGCCGTCTCGTGGTGAGGCGGCCTCTTTTTTTAGAGTTGCCAACTTTAAACAGAGCCGCCTATCTTGGTAGAGCATTCTGCTTAAAGTTGGCAACTCTAATAAAGTTGGCAGCTCCAGCTTCAGCCGGACTTAGTCTTCGTAGGAGTACCTTCTGCGTTCGTTAGCCTTGTTGACTGTATTGGCGTCCAATACCCACATTCCGCGTCCATGGGTAGCAATTACTATCATGTTATCGCGTGGATGAACGATC
Organism: uncultured Bacteroidota bacterium; assembly: GCA_903919065.1. Classification (GTDB taxonomy): domain Bacteria; phylum Bacteroidota; class Bacteroidia; order Bacteroidales; family UBA12481; genus UBA12481. The sequence continues at coordinate 446 of CAIXHD010000163.1, read as the reverse complement.
AGGTCATGAACATAGGTGGTGGGTAAATTACCAAGCACTTCCCAGGAATCGCCGCCATTTTTAGATACGTAAACAGCCATATCGGTTCCTGCATAAAGGATGTTCCCATTAAACGGATCTTCCCTGATCACGTTTACAGGACCGAGTGGAATATTTCCTGCAATATCCTTGAAGGTGGTACCATAGTCATCCGATTTCCAGATATAAACTTGAAAATCATCATCGCGCTTACCATTTTGTGTAACGTATACCCGGCCCATCTTATATTTTGACGCAACCACGCGGCTGATCCAGCGTTTTGGGGCCAATTTTGAGGTGAGTTCTGTCCAGGTTACCCCGCAATCTTTGGTCATATGCAGGCGGCCATCATCGGTTCCGGCATAGATCAATCCTGATTTCAACGGGGATTCAGAAACTGAGAATAATGTCTGGTACTGAATGTCCCC
>CAIXHD010000162.1 GCA_903919065.1 uncultured Bacteroidota bacterium | reverse complement strand
TAATTTTCAGGCCTGAACCAGACCGGTGCCATTTCCTGAACCAAATTGATGCCACCAAAAACGGGGTATTACGTAGACGTAAAAAAGTGCGTCTATGTTTATCCTGGTATGCTGGCATTGCAGAAAAAGAGTTCGATCAAACAAAAACCTTAAACATCTCGATCAGCATTATTGTGGAGACAAAGCCTGTCAGACAGCGCGCAAGCTGCTTTTTGACAGGCAGAAATACAAAGCCAATCCAACCTATCGGTCACAAAAGCTACAGAACGCCCGTGACCGGAAGAAAAAGCAGGCCGATCAGGGCAATCAACTGGCTAGTTCCCGATACCAGCGGGATTACCGGGCATCACATCCTGATTATGTATCAGACAACCGGCAGAAGCAGCGGGCCAGGAATGCTAAAAAACGCAGAAAAACGTCTCCTGAACAAAAGATTGTAAATCCGGACTCGTTAATGCAGCAAGTACCTGATAATGAAATTGTTTACGCGATGATTGCGGTGGATTACAAAAAGATTGTAAATCCGGACGCGTTAATGACGAGAATCATTGACATAGAGTTAGTTACAAAGGCTCAAACAATGTTTGTACGGTTATTGTAAATCCGGACGCGATTGGTCAGAGGTGGTCGATGGAATACTTTTGGCAAAAAATCGCACCCATGGAACCCATCCTGGTCAAAACGGAAGAAATCAGGGAATGGTCGAACGAGTTTCGGCTGATCCAGCCCGAGGCAGTGAGAAGCATGACACAGTCGATGCAATCCACCGGACAACTTCAGCCGCTGATATTACTCAAGAACGACGATGGGTATCACATTATCGATGGGATCAAGCGATACCGCGCGGCACTGGAACTGGGCCTGGAAGAGTTACAATCCTTGGTGTTCGAGGTGGATGTGGTCATGGCCAAGGCGATGATCCTTCATTACAACCGGCATAGCAGCAGTTTAAGCATGTACGAGCAGGGACTCATCGTATGCAGTTTGATTCATGATCATGGGATGATCCAGAGGGAAGTGGCCAAGGTCCTGCGTCAAAGCCATAGCTGGGTATGCCGCAGGTTAAGCCTGATCGAGAAGCTACGGCCCGAGGTTCAGGATGCCTTGCGCATGGGAAGCATCACGGTGAGTCATGGCAGGGAGCTGGTCAAATTGCCGCGTGGCAATCAGGGTCAGGCCCTTGAGGTCGTGACGCGGGAGAGACTGACCAGCCGCGAGTGTGCCATCGTGGTGGAAAGCCTGCTGAAAGCCAAAAGCACCCAGGAAGCCGGATATATTTACAGCCATAGTCGGGAGGTAATCCGGGGGGCCTTGCAGGGCGACAATATCCATGACAGTAGATTATCCGATCACGGAAACCGCTTGTTAAAGGCCCGGGAACTGCTTCGCTTACAGGTGAACATACTGGGCGGGGTATTGCAAAGTGAACACACGGCGCAACTTCCATCGGAGCAAAAAGCGATGGTGCTGCCACCCATGGATGAATTAGTGGCTCCAATGAGCCGGTTAACCGACATCATTCACAAAACATTGCAATCGTATGAAAGATGAAGCCTTTGAGAACAGTGTGATCTATCATCGTAACCAGGGTTGGTCCATCCGGCGTCTTGGGCGGGAATATCATTGTGGCCGTGAGCGGGTGATCAGGATACTAGCGGAAAATGAGCGCCGGCGGACTGAGGGGATAAATCCCCTCAAACCCAGGAAGGCTTCCCCCTCGAAACTGGATCCGTTTAAAGAGCATATCCAGGAATTGCTTCAGAAGTTTGGGAACATTACCGTGCAGAGAATTTTTGAACAGCTCCTTGAAAAGGGATATCCCGGTAAGATAACCATGGTTGAGGTCTACGTGAGTAAGATACGGGCAGCCAAAAGCCATCCGGTGATCCGCTGCGTGGAAACCGCCCCGGGACAGCGCGCTGCCCATGACTGGAGCGAGTACATGATTGAGTTCACTTCATCTGAAGGCCGGGAGCATAAAGTGATTTTCTTCAGCTACATCCTTGCTTACAGTCGCCGTCAGTGGATCGAGGTGGTGGAAGATAAGACCCAGCGAACCTTATTTGAATGCTTGGTTCACGCGTTCATCTATTTTGACGGGGTGGCCCGCGAAATCAAGAGTGATAACCAGAAGGCGACAGTAGACCGTTGGGAATGCGGCCAGCCTATTTTTAACCGGCATTATCTTGGGTTCGCTTCGCATTATGGCTTCAGACCTCTGACGATTCATCCCGGAAAGCCGACCGAGAACTTAAAAGTGGAACGTCCGTTTTATTACCTGGAAACAAACTTCCTCAATGGTCGGCGTTTCCGGGACAAGAATGATCTGAAAGAGCAGTTAAGAAGCTGGTTAACCCAGGTGAACGATGTCCGGGTGCACCGTACCACCCGTCGAAAGCCCATCGATATGTTCCTTGAGGAAATCCCCTGTCTGGTACCTTTGCCTACCGCCCATTACGACACCTCGCTCATTGTCTACCGGGTGGTGAACCAGGAATCCTGCGTCAACTACCAGGGGTATTACTATTACGTCCCGGGGGATTACCTGTTTAAAAGTTGCCCACTTAGAGTCACCAGCGATCAGGTGATCATATACTCTCACGATTTTAAACCACTCATCGCACATCCCCTGGCCGAAAAGGGAGCCACGGGCCGCTACATTGGCCTGCCACCAACCCATACCCACGCACGCGTACTCAAGTTATCGGAGGTAAAACAACGCTTATCAGCCATGGGAGAGATCATGCAGCAGTATGCCGAAAAGCTGATGCGGCAGAAAAAGGATCCCACTCCAGCCCTTAATGCACTGTTGGCCTTGAAGGTTCATTATTTTACCGAAGATATCCTCAAGGCAGTCAGCCGGGCCATGGACCATGGGGTCTATGACATTAAAACCATAGAGCGCTTTTTGAAGACCCATGCCCAGGGCCGCGATGCCATTAAAACCTTATTTGATCAATTACCAGACGATGAAGACTAAACCAGAGACCATCACCCAGATGAGTGAATACCTGGGATTAAAGAACCTCGCCCAAAAGCACACTGAACTAATCAAACGATCTCATGAAAAGCAACTGGGACTACTGGACTTTTTGGAGATGGTCTTGCGGGATGAAGTGATACTCAAGCAGGAATGTGGTATCCGGTATCGCATTAAGGAAAGCCACTTGCCCCGGCCATACAAGATGCTCTCGGACTTTGACTTTAGCTTTCAGCCCAAATTGCACAAATCCCTGGTGATGGATCTCTCGACAATGGAATTTATGAAACATCAGGAATCGCTCTTATGGATTGGTGATGTTGGTGTAGGTAAATCGCACCTCGCCCAGGCTCTGGGCTTAATTGCATGTGAACAGGGATACAAGGTGTTATATACCACCTGTGCCGCCCTGATCGGCGATCTGAACACCGGGGTGTTTGAAAAGAACCTGCTTAAACGTCTTCGCAAATATGTCAATCCTGATCTGCTGATCATTGACGAAATGGGTCATGACCGGCTGGAACTCCAGGTCACCAAAGAAGCCCATCTGTTGTTCAAAGTTGTGGATGAGCGCTACCAGCTCAATCGCCCGATGATCTTTACAACCAACGTGGAAGAAAAGGCCTGGGCTGAATACCTGGGTGATCCGGTCTCCACCCGCGCAATCCTGGACCGCATCTTTCATCATGCCGTGAAGATCGAGATCCGCGGCCCCAGTTACCGCCAGCACCAGGGGATGGAACTCCAGAAAAAATATGAGAGACACAAGTAAATACGCCAAAGAATCACTCACCCAATCATCACGGGCGCTGATGAAAAACAAAGCCAGGCTGTCAACTATGACGGCCTTTTCTTTTGGTTATAACCTTAAGCATCTGAATATCGATTTGCTCAACCCCTTTAAACAGGCTTCTTTCATGGTTTTCTTGCTCCGATTTACAGCGAAAAATGAAACATCTAATTTGTCCCTGGTATCAACAATAATGACCCTTCTAAAAGTCTTACCATGTCAACCTTCACCTGAAGGTGGCATCATTTTATTCCATTTACTGGTATCAGTTTAGATCAGGGCCAAAACTCGTGGTCGCCTATTCCATACTGACTGTCAGCGGCGCCTTCCAAAACTTTCCATTCCTCATCCGTGGGCAGGTGCCAGCCTGTTGGACAAATCCCCTGAACGCCTTGCTGAGTCGTGTATTGCATTATTTCGTTCCACTGGTACAGACCACCATATTTTGTACAACTATCAAGATTGTTATCGTAACAGTATTTTTCAATGATGCTGTTATTGGATTGATACTGACTGACATTTATCATCGTGCCTATATTCAGATTCTCTTTAAGCCAGCATTGGCTT
>CAIXHD010000161.1 GCA_903919065.1 uncultured Bacteroidota bacterium | reverse complement strand
GGTCCAAATTTACTCCCCGGGCCAGGCGCCAGGGATTTGAATACTGGAAAGGTCTGGAATGTTCGCACGACTATAACCATCTGCTTTACTATGAAGGCGATAGCGATGAAAAGAGGTACTGGGACGGATATGGTCCTTATCTGGAAACAGCGGATGCCATTCAATACATTCGTGCGAATGCAAATAAAGGGGCCCCTTTCCTCCTGTTCCTGGCATGGGGAGCCCCGCATTTTCCGCACAACAATGCACCCGAAGATATGCAGCAACTTTTTATTCCCGATAGCATAAGGTTGCAGCCCAATGTATCCGAAAAGATGAGAGAGGCCGCCAGGAAGGAGTCGGCAGGGTATTATGCACATATTGCTGCACTGGATAAATGCATGGGTGATTTGCAAAATGCTATCATTGAGGCAGGTATGTCGGAGAACACCATCTTTGTCTTTACTTCGGACCATGGTGAAATGATGGGATCGCAAGGTGTGCGACCCACTCAGAAGCAGGTTCCATGGGCCGAATCGGTAAGGGTGCCTTTCCTGCTAAGATATCCAGCCCGCTTTGGTAACAAAAATATCCGGATAAGTGCTCCTTTAAATACGCCTGACATACTACCGACTCTCCTCTCCTTGTCGGGTATTCCCGTGCCTGAATCGGTTGAAGGAGAGGACATGACAGAAGCAATAGGGAAGCCCCATAGAATGAAGGAAAAAGCTGCGCTGATCATGAGCGTATCTCCGTCAGCTGCCGTCCAGAAGGAGGAATACCGGGGGATTTATACCAGCCGGTATACTTATGTTGAAACGCTCAAAGGCCCCTGGCTGCTATACGATAACACCAACGACCCGATGCAGTTGAATAATCTTTCCGGTAATCCCGCATTTTCCCGGATTCAAAAAAAAATGAAATCTTCGCTGAGAGCGGAGCTAAAGAAAACCGGTGATGATTTCAAACCACGGGAGTATTATTTAACAAGATGGGGCTATAAGGTGAATAAAAGCGGATACATTGATTATTAAGTGGTTGAATAGAATTATAAATCGTATGAAAAGTCTGACAACACTTGTTTTTGATAAAATAAGCAAGTACTCCAAGTGTTTGACGGTAATGATGCTCGGATGGGCATCGTTATCCGCGATGCCAGCTGCTGCTGAAGTGAAACAGAATGACCAGTCAGGTCAGGTAATCCTTTCCAATGAAATTGTTTCCCTGGTATTCAATCTGTCCAATGGCACGTATTCGATTACCGATAAGGCCACCGGACAAGTGATGGTCGACCAGGCGGGCATGGCTGCAGATTCATGGGCCAATACCGATGGCATGCGCTTCACCGGGAAGCAGGATGAGGTCAACGATGCGATGGGTCATGGCCACCGGTTGGTGGTGGAGATGGAGCATCCGGGAGATCGGGCGATCCCGGTTTATATCTTCAGTTTTACGGTGTACGACGGAAGGGGTGGGGTAGTGATGGGTTTTGGCATGCGGAATACGATGCACCAGGGAGCCAGGCTGATGAAGGCTTCTCCGATGGTGCACGGAAGGTTGCTTGCCGGAAAGTCGCTGGCAGTGCCACAGACCCTTAACGGCGCCGCAGGTGCTGATATTCCGCGGGTTGAGAAGGGGCTGAACCGGGCCTGTCCAAACAGCCTGTTGCTGACCTGCATGGCGGATGGGAAACGGGTATCACTGGTGTGGGGCGGACTGGCCAACAAGGAATTCGGGAAATGGGTGGCCCTGCGCGATGGAAAAATTGAGATGCGGGCCGAAGATCCCGTGGGCCGTTTGGTGGATCCCGGGGAAACTTATATCTCCAAAGACAACTTTTACCTCGATGTCACTCAGCCTGATCCGTTTATCGCTCTTGAAACCTATGGCCTGGCCATGCGCGAGGCAAACAATGCGCGGCCCAATACCTATGATTTCCCGACGCTATGCGGCTGGGCGGTTGGGGCATTGAGCGGACTCAGCGACATCAATAACAGCGCGGCGCTGGTTTCTGAACTGGAGACCGGGCAAAAGGCGGGCATCACGAAATACACCAAAGTCGCAATCCGTTTGGAGCCGGATACCTATTGCTATAATAACGGCAACACCGAACAGGGTTGGTGGGATGATGCGCACTGGGCGAAATACGGGCATCTTGTCGCACCGTATGAAACATTTGCCAAGTGGTGCGCGGCACTGAAGGAGCGCGGAGGTATCCCGTTTACCTATTTCCAGGTGGGCCTGCCGTCCGATGATTATGCCCTCGCTTTTCCAGGCCACATGCTGTTCAACGATATTTCCCGGTTGAATGTGAAACATCCGCATCATCAGCCGCTGGTGACTTACGACTATACCGATCCGGATTTCCGGAAGCACGTTCTGGCAACCTGGCAGCGTCTGAAGAATGACGGCATGGTTGGAATCAAGTTCGACTATCCGGAGACCGGCTGGAGGCCCGAAGGAGGCTTCGAAAACAAATATGCCACCACTGCCTTTGCCTACCGCGAAGTGTTCCGTTTGTGCCGCGAAGGGCTGGGCCCGGAAGCTTTCATCCATGAGCGCAATCTGGGGGAAAGCGGCCGGCCGATGCTCGACGTTACCGCGGGATTGGTGGATATGCAACGCGTTTGGGGCGACTCGAACGAGTATGTGCCCGGGATGGTGACCACCTGCGGCCTGCGCTGGTATAAGAACCGCGTGGTGTTCAACTATTACCCCGACAGCAAGGCGGTGCACAACCGTGCTCCCAAAGTGCGGCAATCGCTGCTGACCATGATATTTCTCACCAGCGGGCGGCTGGAACTGGCAACTTCCTTCGGGTTGTTCACGCCGGAGATCCTCCATGATGTTTCGCGCATTTATCCGCTCTATCGCGAACCGCACAGCGCAAGGCCTCTTGATGCTTTCAGCGGGGGTCCGGATCCGGGTGTTTACGACCTGGAACTGACGCCCGACTGGCATCAGGTAGCGCTGTTTAATCCCGACACGGCCAAAACCGGAACGATATCGGTGGCACTGAGCGGTGAACATGTTGCAGGGGCCATCGGTCTGAATCCCTCTGCAACGTATTATGCTTATGAATTCTGGTCGGACTCGTTAGTTGGTAAATTTTCCGGAACGGAAAAAATTGAAAAGCTGTTAGGACCAACCCATTGCGCCATGCTCTCTATCCGCAAGGTGGAGCCGAATCCCCAGGTATTGTCCACCAACCGCCATGTGCTGCAAGGCTGGGTGGATCTGGCCAATGTTAAATGGGATGGCAGTGAACATACTTTGTCAGGGTTGGCCAAAGTGATCGGCGGCGAACCTTTCAAAATAGTGATAGCCGGCAATGGCAGCAATGCAACCCGGGTAAAGGTTTCAGGAGGCCGGGCAAAACTAATTAAGCAGCGGGCCGGCGGGCTGGTTGAAATAATTCTGGAACGACCAGATAATGGAGAGGTCTCGTGGAAAGTCAGCTTTTAGTCAGTTGTCAATCGACTTAGAAATGAAATTTAAGGCTAATTAAAGCATATATGAACATTAAATATCCTTTGTTATTGGATGGTGGGCTTTCGAATGAACTTGAAAGCCGGGGTTGTGATCTTAATCATAAATTATGGAGCGCCCGACTACTGGATTCCGATATTCGTTCAATTATCCAAGCGCACATGGCATACCTCGAAGCGGGGGCAAAATGTCTCATCACAGCAAGTTACCAGGCAAGTATTCCGGGGTTTATGGATTATGGCTTCACAAAAGATGAAGCTGAACAACTGATTTTAAGATCGGTTTGGGCTGCAGAAGAGGCTATAAAAGAAAGTGGCAATAAGGAGGTATATATTGCGGCGAGTATTGGCCCATTTGGCGCTTACCTTGGCGATGGTTCAGAGTATCACGGAAACTATGGTATCAATGATGCAACGTTGAAACAATTTCATGAAGAGAGAATTCAATTATTGGGCCTTTCAAACGCGGATTTTTTTGCCTGTGAAACAATTCCTTCTTTGCAGGAAGCAAAAGTGCTCTGTGAAATACTAAATGATGCAAATAAACAGGCCTGGGTTTCTTTTTCCTGCAAAGATGAAATCCATCTGAACGATGGCACCCCAATCAGGGAATGCGCCAAATTATTTGCAAAGCATCCAAAGGTATTTGCTATTGGAGTAAATTGTACAAAACCGGAATACATCTCGAGTTTAATTCAAGAATTAAGAGCTGTGCCCCATTCAAAAAAAATAGTTGTTTATCCTAATTCCGGAGAAACGTATGAAGCAAATACGAAATCCTGGTCGGGGGAGGCTACCTGTGTTCTTTTAAGCAAGGAATGGTTAGAATTGGGTGCGGATATTATTGGAGGATGCTGCAGAGTTGGGCCAGAACATATTAAATCGATAGCTTCTGTCTTGGATCAAAACAGTCAG
>CAIXHD010000160.1 GCA_903919065.1 uncultured Bacteroidota bacterium | reverse complement strand
TCAGGATTATTAAATTGATATAATGGCTGGCTGGAATAATCCCTGGAAATACTAAATACCGTGTCGGTGTTCTTCGACCAGAAGCGAACGTTCCCATGAACATCCTGGATCCTTTGAGAATTTAATGACGCAAAGTTTGAACCTGATGCCGGGGTTCCCGGACAACTTGTCTTTACCAGTTCGAGCTGTGGATTAAGAACCAGCAGATTGAAACATTTTCCGACAGCCGACTGCATCCATTCGTTTTCGATGAGGTAATTGCCATCGGCGCCCAATGCAATATCGCCAACACGCATCAAAGCAATATCCGGATAATTTTTAAATGGTATTTCCTTCAGGCACACCCCGTCATAATTATAAACAATGAACTTTTTAAACAGGTTGTCCGCTATCAGGATGGTCTTGTTCGATTCATTTAAAGCAATCACCGGAATGCTGTTGAATTCACCCGGACCTTTGCCCCTCCGCCCAATTTTCCGGATAAAGTTCCCGTCCCTGGCGAAAAGCAGGATTTCTGCGGGGTTGGTATTCACCACACAGATTACCTGCTCGCCAACACAATATTGATTTACATTGTTTTGAATATAGGTTGCGCTATCCAGATTATGCAATGCAATAAACTGAACGTCACTGGCGATTTCACTTAACAAAAGTTCACCTTTCGATTTTAGTGCTGCCTCTATATCGATGGTCTTTCCTTCACCGGAGATATTCCGCTGGCACGAAAAAAACCCCAGTACCAATACAATAAGGAGAAGATATTGCTTCATTTATTTTTTTGGTAAAGGTGATAAAAAAGGAGCTGACAGCTTTTCTTCCAAGCTGTCAGCTCTAAAAGGAAAAGCTAAAAGGAAGATGAAATACGCTAATTATTAAAAGAAGAGTCAGATCTCCACGGATAAACCACGATGAATTCTCCGAACCACCATCCCTTCATCAACATAATAGTATTCTTAAAATAGGTGCCACTAACCATGCGATAAAAGTGGGTGATCTCCCAAGAACTGTTTGTATTGAAAAAATTATGACCGAAAAAAGGAACCCATGGTGATTTGAATAGGGAATCATTTCTCGAAACCGTTATTGCAAAGAGCGGATACTGAGCTTCATCCAATGTGAAATTAAAGTAGCGGATTTGCGCCTGCTGATTGCCAGGCTCCACTATGATATCATGAGATTCGTATTTAACATTTGTAACAAACTCAATATTGGTTATTCTACAAATGCTTTCGTTTTTTACTTCGGTGATATAGGATTCAAAACCGTTAGAAGAAGCCAATCTGTTGACACTTTTATTAACCTGATATACCGCACCTTTCGATGCCGTGATCTTCGTAAAATCAACATCGGCAAATTTAAATCCCTTACCGCAGGCTATTACGTAGTTTCCATCGGGCAGACTGTCGAAATGGTAAAATCCTCCTGCATCGGTGAGGGTAACAGAATAACCTCCGAAATCGTCTGGTTTAAATGTTGATTGAGTAAAGTCAATCGTATCATATATTTTTGCCAGGACCAAGGGAATGGAGTCGAGACCAGTCTGGCCAATATCCTGACCCGGCGTCAGGGTTCCTTCGATCCTGTTATACTTTACCTGCTTTTCACAATTCCACAGTAGAAGGGAAAGGCACAATAAAACCAGGAGTTTCAGTGGGGTTCTCATCACTTTATTTATTTTGGTTTGTTCAAAGACCAAAATTAGTGATTATCCCAGCTGCGGTTTACGAAGCTGCCTATGTATACGTCCTGAAAATAAGATAGTTGGTCAAATAGTTACGGAATCGAAACCGATGTATCATTTTTTTTAAAGCTGACAGCTTGGAAAAAAAGCTGTCAGCTGGATTTTTCAATGGCTTCTACTTTCTTTAACTTTGGGTATACTAACCAATTAACCATCAAGCCATGCAGTCAAAAATCAAATTTTTCGTTGTCCTGGCAACCATTGCGCTGTTGTTTAATTCAACTGCTTGCGATGATTATAGCCCCACTATTAATATCAATATTGTTTTTACACTCAGTAATGGATCCGGACTTGAAACCCATATGTGGGTGGATGGTGAAGATATGAGTCCTTCTAACAAACTCATGTCGGGTACAAGCCGGTCAAAGACTTTATCTGTCACAGTAACTAAAGATAAGCCAACCGACTATACAAGAAGAACGGTTTATGTCGGTCGGAATGGCAGTCGGCTCGGCTACCAGGAAGTTGAGGTAAATTGTTTAACGAAATCCGTTACTGCATTTTACGACGGCACCTATTTATCGTGCAGCGTTAAGTAGTAATAATAAAGAGCTATCAACTTTTTTTTTACAGCTGACAGCTATACGGCTGCTAATTTGTAAGAGGAAGCTCTGGCGGACGGTAAAGTATGATGAAATCTCCGTACCACCATCCCTTTTTCATCAAGACAGACCTGGTCCATCTGGTGTTGTATTTCCATTCATAATAACGGGTCAGCACAGTCAAAGACGGCTTAAAGAAAGGTACTCTTTCTGAGGTGAACAGGGAATCATTTCTCATTACTGTTAATTCAAAATAGGGATCATTGGATTCTTCCAGCCAGAAATTAAAGTAGCCAATTTGTACACCCGGTTCGCCAGGCTCCACTATAATTTCAGTTGCTTGAGAATAACCAGTAATAAAAAACTCAATCTTGACTACTTTGCAAATGGATTGGTTTCTCACTTCGGTAACATACAATTCAAAACCGTTCGATGAAGCCAGTCTGTTAACACTTTTGTTAACCTGGTATATGGCACCTTTCGATGCCTCAATCTTTGCAAAATCAACATCGGTAAATTTAAATCCCCTGCCGCAGGCTATTACGTAATTCCCATCAGGCAGGCTATCGAAATGATAAAATCCAGCTGCATCAGTCACAGTAGAGGTATAATCGTCGAAATCGCCTGGTTTAAATGTCGCTTTAGAAAAGTCAATCGTATCGTATATTCTTGCCAGGACCACGGGAATTGAGTCGAGACCAGTCTGGCTGATATCCATGCCCGGCGTCAGGGTTCCTTCGATCCTGTTATACCTTACCTGCTTTTCGCAATTCCACAATAAAAGGGAAAGGCACAATAAAACCAGGAGTTTCAGTGGGGTTCTCATCACTTTATTTATTTTGGTTTGTTCAATGACCAAAATTAGTGATTATCCCAGCTGGGGTTAACGAAACTGCCTATGTATACGTCCTGAAAATAAGACTACTGGTCAAATAGTTATGGCATTGAAGCCATCTATAGCTGACAGATTTTCCTTAAGCTGTCAGCTATAAAAAAAGAGCTGCCAACTTTTCTTCCAAGTTAGCAGCTCTAAAGGTCTGTTGTCCCGCCAAGGCTCGAACTTGGACTCTTCTGAACCAAAATCAGACGTGTTGCCAATTACACCACAGGACATCGAGGCGGCAAAGATAAAAAAATAGTGACAGGTGACAAGTGACGGATGACGAAAAAAATCGTGACGCGTAACACGTGACACGTGACTCGGAAGAACGGTTATCGGGGTTCCGTGTTTCGCGTTTCGTGTTTCGTGTCACGAATCTTCTTCGATCTTTTCTTTCGAATCGTTTTAACTACCAGATAAATGGTAAAAACTACCCCAACCACAACCACTCCCCACTTGAGCTCTTCGTAGTATTTCTCTAGCAAATCCTGCTGCGAGTAGAAGAAATATCCAAGCATGGAGAGGATGATATTCCAGATACCTGCTCCGATAAATGTCCAGAGCATGAAGGTCTTCAAAGGCATTTTGGCCAGACCGGCAGGTATTGAAATGAGGTGGCGTATTCCCGGAACCAGGCGGCCAATCAGGGTGCCACTTTTCCCATTCTTAATGAAAAATTCTTCAGCTTTCTTAATTTTTTCGCTGTTAACAAAGATCATGTGAGCAAGCTTAGTATCGGCCAGGGCATAAACAATTTTACGGCCGAGGGTATAAGATACCACATAATTGATAAGCGAACCGCACAGTGCCCCTACGGTACCGGCCAGTACAACCAGGAAAATATTAAGGTCGCCCTTGGCAGCCAGATAGGCGGCAGGAGGAATCACCAGCTCCGACGGCATGGGCAAAACAGTACTCTCTATCATCATAAGCAGAAATATGGTCAGATACCCTATATTCTGCATATACCAGTCAATCACCTGCTGTATAAATTCCATAGGTCTCAGTTGTTTGAAGCAAAGCTAGCAAAAAAAAGGCCACCCCGAGGGGCAGCCCTTTTCATGAAAAGACACTCTATTATTCAACAATCACCATTTGCTTGGTTTGAACGAAACTACCTGCTTTCAGGGTGTAGAAATAAACACCTGCATCCAGACCGCTGGTCGAGAGGCTATAGGTATGCTTGCCTGCTGGCATCATTCCGTTGTTTACTTCCATAACCTTGCGACCGGTAAGGTCCATGACCTCGAAGATCACTGCCGATCCGCTGGTAAGTTCATAATCGATAGTCGTTGTACCCCTTGAAGGGTTCGGGTAGTTCTGGCCCAATGAAGCGGCGCCTGTGGTCAGGTCGACTCCATCGATGCGGTTACCGTGATCATTCAGGTTCATATGAACCATCATGTTACGCTTGCCGAAAAAGTCAGCAACACCGGTCCTGATGCTGCCGTCGTAGATGGCTATAGCAGATGATTCGGGCAACTGAACCGAGTTGTCGGTACCAATTTCCAACCCCTTATTCCTGCGATCCAGATAGGCAGCGTTGGTATTATCCTGCGAGATCCCTGCATAAACAATATCTCCCTTTGTCAGGAATTCAGATTCACCGTCCTTTTCCAAAGGCATCGTAACCCAGGTATTGAAGTCAGCCGAATCCAATTGCTTAATATCAGTCGTCAAAAGTTCAAAAGGAGTTTGATCTTCTGCGTCAGCCGCTGGCTTATAGAAGAGAACAAACCGGTAGTTCAGATATTGGTCAGCCTTACCCCCTGCGATAAAAACAGAAATCGAGCTTATTTCGCAATCCTTGAAGATCGGGAAGATAGATCCGGAAAAGTGGTTCAGGTTTTCAGTGGCAGCATTATTGTAAGATTCTTTAGTCATTGACCAGCTAAGGGTATTGATATCACCAGCGCGTGAATAAACACTGTCACCGACTGTAAAGAAAACGTCCTTCTTATTGTCAATCGGATTGTTGTCAACATCCTTTTGCTTGAACTCATAACTGATCTTGTAATGACCATATTCAACCGGTGAATATTTATCAGCCACCGTGGCGGTATCAACACTCAGGATATTGACATCAGCCTGATCTGACATTTTATGGAAAACGCTGGTACCATTTTTGGTAATATCAACATCCAAATACACTTTCTCCTGATCATATTCACCAAAGTTAAGTGCACTCGCATCATAATTCAGGAATCCACCTACGCCGTCGAGCTGTGATTTTGGAATATTGGCAATCCAGGCCATCTTGGTATTATCATCGCTATCATCCCATTCCATCTTCACATAATTCAGCTTCATGTCGTTGTTCCATGCTTCAGATACGCTGAAGTCATCAATTGCCCAGTAGTACAGACGTGTATTGATCCAGTGCAAACGCATTTTTACTTCAGGCATACCAGCGGCAACATCAGAAATATTGACTTCGAGAAGTGCCGGTTCGCCTTTTGGCTTGTCCATGGGACGGTCTTTATGACCACAACCGAAGTTTACATTATAGTTTGCCGAGTGTACCCAGTTGTCCACCGATACTTCAAGCCACATTTCAGCCACTGAATAGGCCATAAAGTGGGTCTGATACCTGACAACCACTGAAGAGTGCGTACTGCAATTCAATGTCGGGAATCCTACAGAATTGTCCACTCCGGTAAGCAGATCACCACCCTGGTTGTATTCCTCCAGGAATAATGCAAGGCATCCATTGTCTTTTGTCGTTGAATTAAGTGGGGGATCCTGTGTTAGTGTAGATACGAATCCTTTGTCGCCCGGCCACCATACCCAGTTGAATCCAATGTCAGTTGGATCAAGGAAATAGTAACCGGCTGGTGCAGTCCAGCCTTTATCATCGGCCGGATTGACCCACCCAAAGGTCTCAGTATAAAAAGCCTGGCCATTCCCCTTAGTCCCCGGGGTTTGAGCCTGTGTTGAAACTGCTGCAAAGAGCGCAACAATAGCAATGAGAAGTGTAAATTTCCGCATACGCATCCTGTGATTAAGTTAAATAATGTTAAAATTTCCCGCTCAAATATAAGCCCCAATTTGACTTTTCCAAATAGTTAGGCTCATTTATTATAAAAATTTACTCATTTATTGTAAAAACATGCCCGATTACCGATTGTATTGTAGGTTCTTCCACATTTTTATAAGTTCAGATTGGAAAATGAAATTGGTACCTTTCTTGGTTTTGGTCTCACGAAATAAGACTGGGTATATCTGGATAATCATCTTTTGTATAATTATGCAAAGCTTATTCATCAATTCTTTAAAAAATATTGACAAATTTACCGTGACTAAGCTGTTTGCCGATCGAGATAAAATAAAACAACCAGATGCTTAACAAGAAGAAAGAATGGATACTTGCGGTAGTAATCCTGCTGGCCACCTTTTTATTTTTTTCCCCTGTACTTAAAAACGACTTCGTTAACTGGGACGATGACATTAATGTTACGGAAAACAAGAACGTTACCGAGCTTAATGCCCAGAGCATAACGCAGATGTTCACGCATACCGTCGTCGGAAGTTATACCCCGCTTACGACACTCACCTTTGCTGTGGAGAACCATTTCTCCGGCATGAAACCATGGGTTTATCACCTGAATAATCTACTGCTTCATCTGCTGTGTACTTTACTGGTATTCATTTTTCTGAGGCAGCTCGGGGCCAGCCTGTTTATCACTTTTGTTACAGTCCTGCTGTTCGGGATTCATCCGATGCGTGTTGAATCAGTGGCTTGGGTATCTGAAAGGAAAGATGTTCTTTATGGTCTTTTCTATCTTCTGTCTCTTGTCTCTTATATAACTTTCCACAAGTCAAGAAAGCTGGTCTTCTATTTCCTGGCACTACTCGCATTTGTTTTCGCGTTATTGTCTAAAATACAGGCAGTTACTTTGCCTCTCATTCTTATACTGATCGATTATTTCTTTGAAGGAAAATTCCGGCCCAAACAGGTGCTGAATAAAATCCCATTCTTCATTTTATCGCTGCTCACTGGTATCGCAGGAGTTTATTTACTTGGTAAACAGGGAACCCTGGAAACCAATGCGGTGATGCCGTTTTTCCAGCGGTTCTTTGTCGGAACCTACACCTTGTGTGTGTATTTGTACAAGAGTTACTGTCCAACAGATCTATCTGCCATATATCCCACTCCGGAAAAACTGACGTGGCTATTCTATGGAAGCCCCCTGTTGGTTGCACTTCTGGCTGTGATCGTTTATAGATTAGCGCGCGACATTAAGGAGATCGTTTTCGGTTCTCTGTTTTTCTTCTTTAATGTAATGTTCATGCTTCAGATTGTGGGAGCAGGTACGGCATTCCTGGCCGACCGGTTCACTTATCTGGCTTATATCGGCCTGTTCTTTATTATGGCCTGGGCACTTGAATTTTTGTATAACAGCCGATGGAAAGTCTCGCTGATCGTAGCCGGAGTGCTCTATATATCAGTATTGGGCTATTCAACCTGGAACCGATCGCAGGTTTGGAAAAATTCAGAGACGCTGTTTACGGATGTTATTAAAAAGTATCCCAACAGTTCAATGGCAAACAATAATCTGGGAATTTATTACCGCAATCAAAATCAGAATACCAAGGCGATTGAAGCTTATACGAGGGCAATCAGCGTAAACCCCAACGGATTTCTTGGTTTCAGCAACCGGGGAGAACTCTATTTCCAGCTTGGCCAGGTGGATAAAGCCCTTTCGGACATCAATGCCGCACTTCGCCTCAAGCCCGATTACAGTCTGGGATTAAGCAACCGGGGTGTCATCTGGGGATCGCTCAAGAAATTCGATCAGGCTCTGGCAGATCTGGATAAAGCAATATCCATTGATCCGGATAATCTGAAAGCTTACTCCAACCGTTCGCTAGCGCACTATTCGCTGGGAAACTTTGAGAAGGCAAGCCAGGATGCCACAATCTTTCTGAAAACCAACCCTGATGATGCAAATATTCTTAACCACCGGGGGTTATGTTATGATCAGATGAACAGGAATCAGGAAGCAGTAACCGATTTCAACCGGGCAATACAGTTAAAACCCAACAATGGCATCTATATACAAAACCGCTCTTATGTGCTCGCAAAAATGGGCGATTTTAAAGGTGCATTAAAAGATATCCTGAAAGCGCGCGATCTTGGAATCAAGGTGAATCAGGCATATGTAGATATGCTGCAGACCAGGTAATACTAAGGTTTTATTATAATTCCGACCAGAGATTTCTCGCCTGTTACCTGCAGAAAATCTCATTTCCTGCTGAAAATATTGTATTTGAGAATACAGTAAATCGCCTTGAATCCGTCTCTCCAGTTTACCTTCTTCCCTTCATGGTAAGTGCGGCCGTAATAGGAAATTCCGACTTCATAAATTCTTATACCCGGTATGCGGCTGACCTTGGCGGTGATTTCCGCTTCGAATCCAAAACCATTCTCCACAAGCCTGACGCTTTTGAGGATACCGGACTTGAAAAGCTTATATCCGGTTTCCATATCGGTGATATTTATATTGGTGAGCAGGTTCGAAAGCCAGGTCAGGAAACGGTTACCAACAGAATGGAAAAAGAAGAGTACCCTGTGAGGTTTGCTGCCGACAAACCGACTGCCGTATACCACATCGGCAAAGCCTTCCAGAACAGGCTGCAGCAGGATGTTATACTCACGAGGGTCATATTCAAGGTCGGCATCCTGGACAACGATAAAATCACCAGTCGCAGCTTGAATACCGGTGCGCAGCGCAGCTCCCTTGCCCCTGTTCTTTTCATGGAGGATACTTTTGACATGGATCCCCGGATTTCCATCGAGAAAACGCTGCAACTCCATGGCGGTATTATCTGTCGAGCAATCATCAACGACAATAATCTCCATGGATATATCTTCTATCAGCACCACCGCACTTACACGCTCCAGTAACCTGAATATGGTGTTACCCTCATTGAAGGCCGGTATAATCACTGATAAGATCATCTCGCTAATATATAATTATTTACGTTCCGGAAAGGGCCAGATAGTAAGTTTGCCCTTTCGGCAGCGTACGACGAGTATGTCACCGGGATCATCACCCTTGACTGTTGAGCCGGCCGACCAGATCTGAATCCCGTTCCATTGCCGGTTTTCAACTGCATGCGAGTGACCGTGAAATAGTCCGATGATATTATATGGTTTGATTACAGCAGCAAGAGAATCGCGATCCGGAATGGTCCACCATAATTTACTGAAGTCGTCCCATCCATAATGTTGAACCAGCACTACCGGGCGGCCGCTGGAGCCCACATTTTTTTGGAGATCCTGCTTGAGGAAATTGCGGCTGAAAAGTGGCTCCCTGAATGAATCTTTAAAATAGTGACACCATCCACAGGTATCAATCCACTCATTTCCCGGATATGAACCCAGATTAATGAAATGTACGCCGTTCCAGTCCCAGGAGTAGTTCAGCCCGTTGTCAGATATGCCTGCCAGCGCCGGTCGCAAGGGATTTCTGCGGATACCTGCCTGCCTCACCACCTGTTCAAGGCCACCGTCGTGGTTGCCAAAAGTCTCATAAACCGGAAATTTCAATTTCGCATTACCGTTGATTCCATAATCCAGCTCAAACAACTTCCAGGCACTATCCGACGGGCCATCCAAAATATCCCCGCAATGGATTACTCCCAAGGGTTTTCCCACTTTGCCAGTGAGCCAGCCAGGCAGGTCAGTGCCTTCGATGGCATTCATTCTGGCAATCGTCTCCAGATTTTTTTGATGGTCGCTTTTCCCGTAGTGAGAGTCCGAAACGACCAGAAAGAAAAAGGTGTCCTGCCTGGCCGAACTTACAACCAGACCCATGAGGACCAATGCAATCAGCCAGGCAAGTCTTTTCATAAATCTATCTTACAATCCATTCCTGGACACCAGTCGAAAACTTATCAGGCTGACGGATTTCAAGCTTTAATCCGGTAGTCGTTACGGGTTCAAATTCCAGAACATTATACTGATCCTTTTTCGTTCCATAAGCTCCCTTTGCCTTCACCTCAACCCAGGAATTTCCCTTTTTATACATCAGTTTCCATGATTTTGGTACGCGGCATCCGGCATTGATATCTTCATCATCGAACCAGAAAATATCTATGGCAGATACTTTCTCCGCTTTTGCAAAATCATACTGCACCCATTCGTTTGATGAATTTTTCGGCCACCAGTGAATATAACCAAACTCCCCACTGCTGGATTTTGGCGGGCATTGCTGATCATGAACGGTTTCAGCGGATCCCGAACATTTTGATGCAGTAACTGTCGATAATGAGGCAATCGTTGGGGCCGGCAGCGGGGTTGCATATTTTGCATCCTCGGGGATCCATACGGTCATCTCACCCCGGCCGCGGTTAGCCCATGAATAGTATGGGATCACCTTCAGATCAACCGGAGTTTTCTCCACCGATCCGTCAAGGTTAGCTTTCAGGGAATATCCTTTACCACTGATCACGCCAACACCTTTCAATAAATCTGCATTAAAGGCATAAGTAAAAGCGGGATCTTCGGCAAGCATCAGGTTCAGTGCCTTTTTATCGGCCTGGTCAGCCCATTCGAGTGTATACATCAGCGGACCCCTCTGAACGGCTACCTGACCCAGATCGGCCTCCACTTTATCATTGGCTTTAACCCTGCGGATATCCATCGGCATGCTGATCTCCACCTGATCGCCGGTTTTCCAGGAACGGCCCAGTATGGCGAATCCATTTTCAGATTTATAGCTTACCGATTTTCCGTTAATTTTAATAACCACCGGATTATTCTCGGGATCTTTATACTGATACAAATCGCTTGGCACCACCTGATTGCCTGTCCAACCCGGTATGCGGACCATGAGGTTGAATTTTCCTTTTTTCTCAGGATTGATTTCCAGCTTCACCGATCCGCTCCAAGGATAGTCGGTGATCTGCTTGATACTGACTTTTCTCGTTCCAAGAGCCAATGCAGCTTCGCTCTGAACAAAAAGGTTTACGAACAGGTCGTTATCCTTTACCGCATAAATATATCCGGGAACCGATGGGATAAAACGGCACAGGTTACTCGGGCAGCAAGCGCATCCGAACCAGGCGCTGCGTTCATGCTGTCCCTTTGAGCGGAGCACATTGGGATAGAAGAAACGGTCGCCCGACAGGCCCAGGCCGCTCAGGACGCCATTGTACAGGCTGCGTTCCAGTACGTCAATATATTTGGCATCACCATGCAGGAGGAACATGCGGTAATTCCAGAAAACATTGGCAATATTGGCACAGGTTTCGCAATATGCACTCATATTTGGCAGCTGGTAATCAACGCCATAGGCTTCGCCTGCACCGGTAGCACCCACACCTCCAGTGATATAAAGTTTCTTGCCCACAACATTTTTCCAGATAGTATCTATAGCTTTCAGATAAGCTTTATCTCCAGTGAGAGCAGCCATATCAGCCATTCCCGAAAACATATAGTTTGCACGGACGGCATGACCAACGGCATCGGCTTGGTCGACCACCTTTTTATGTGCCTGGTTATATTCATCACCACCGGGACCGCGCACATCGAGGAAAAATTTAGCGAGGTCGAGGTATTCTTTCTTTCCGGTTGCACGATAGAGTTTTGTGAGACCGATCTCCACCTCCTGATGTCCGGGATAGTGTTCACACTTGCCCCAGCCAAAATCCTTCACGATCAGGTCGGCTGCTTTGATAGCGATATCCAGCATGGTTTTCTTGCCGGTAGCCTGATAATGGGCTACAGCAGCTTCAAAGAAATGGCCCAGGTTATATAATTCGTGGCTGTTTTCACTCTCCAGTTCCCAGCGCTTTTTGCCGGCCCATGGATGTGCACTGTCGCCCATGATAGTCCGGTTGGTATACAAATATCCGTCAGGCTCCTGAGCTGCGCCGATCCTGGCAATGAGCTGATCGAGATAGGCATCGAGCTCCGGATCCGGGACTGTTTGCAAAGAGTAGGATGCACCTTCGATGATTTTGTAAACATCTGAATCATCAAAAGGATAAATACTGCAGAAGCTGCCTTTTTCCACACCGGCGGCAATATCGAAGTTTTTTACACGGCCGGTTTCCTCACTTTGTTTGAATGCATATGGAATGGTAAGATCAGCATTCAGTTTCACCCTGGGTGCCCAGAAAGCATCTTCGAGTTTAACCTGATTGAATGTAACAGGCTGTATCGGATAATCGCCCGATACGGTTGTTTTCTTTTCAGCACATCCTGCCGATAGCAGCACCAGGGTGCCGGCCAGAAGAAGATTGATTGATTTCTGCATTATATTAACTTTTCTGTTTAGTTTTCACATTGGTCCCCCGCACTAAAGTACGGGGCTATTAATAATTGTTTCTGACCCGTCTGTCACCCGTCACTTGTCACCTGTCACTCTTTACTTGTCACCCGTCACTTGTCCGTAATAAGCCTTCGGTCCATGCTTGCGCGAATAGTGTTTATCAAGGATAGCAGGCTGTACAGGATCCTTTTTACCCAGCATGAAGGTGCGGAAAGCCATCTTGGCCACCTCCTCCAGAATAATGGCATGCTTCAGCGCTTCAGCAGGATTCCTGCCCCAGCAAAATGGACCATGCTCAGCAACAAGTACTGCAGGCACGCCGGCAGGATCAATGCTGGTGAACCTTTCCTGAATTACTTTGCCGGTTGATAATTCATATTCACCACTGATTTCATCAGGGGTCAACAGGCGGGTACAAGGAACC
>CAIXHD010000159.1 GCA_903919065.1 uncultured Bacteroidota bacterium | reverse complement strand
CATGTCATGGTTAGACAGGAAAATCGCATCCTCGTAAAAGTTGTTTTGCTTCTTGTACAAATCGCGTATCTGCCACCATGTCTGGAGTATATAATGGTCTGTTTCCTCCTGCAAGCTGAGCCTGATACTATCGGCAAGCTGAAAATTAAAGCAGGCGGTCATGCCATCTTTTAAATAAGGAGCAATCTCTTTTCCCGGGCCCCAAACTTCGGCAACAATTACGACGTCTTTTTTGATTTTTTCAGCCTGCTGACGGAACTCTTTCCACCATTGAATGGTTTTTTCCTGCTGATTTTCCGGATAGATGTACTTTGCAGCATCAATTCTAAATCCATCAATACCAATGTCTTTCAACCAGAAGTTTGCAATGTTGAACATTTCTGACCTTACTTCCGGATTGTCGAAATTCAGGTCGGGCATTTCCCACCAGAAGAAACCATAATATTTTGGACCTGCCAGCTGTTTGCCTTTTGAATCCCTGACAGCATGCCAGTGAAAAGGTTCGGCGCTAAAATCAGCCTTCTTGTCAGACCAGAGGTACCAATTCCTGTATTTACCGGATGGATTTGAGGAAGCTTCCTGGAACCATTTAATGCGATTGGAAGTATGGTTGATTACCAGATCAAGGAGTATGGTAATGCCCCTTTTATGAGCCTCGGTTACCAGGTCCTTGTAATCATCGAGTGTTCCGTAATCGGGATGAATCCCATAATAATCAGAAACATCATACTTGTGGTAGGTCGGCGACGGATGTACAGGAAGAAGCCAAAGCCCCTGAACGCCGAGTTCCTTAAGGTAATCAAGTTTGTATATCAGTCCACGGATGTCACCAATACCGTCGGCATTGGAATCGTAAAACGATTGCACAAATACCGAATAATATACTTTGGTTGGCAGAGTGGGAGGTACCATTTCCTGTGAAATCAAAAACTGACTGGGCGAAAAAAGAGAACAGATTAAAAAAATGTTTATTATCTTGATCCTAAACATATTGCTATTTATTTCGTGTAAACTAAGTAGGTCCATGGTTCCATCGAAATTGATTCCGAGGAAGGCTTGCTTTTTTTGCCGGTAATATACTCTGTGTATTTACCTCCGGCGGATTCAGGGGAAAGTTTGACTGCAGCCTGTTGTGCACTCAGATTGAGTACAACGATGACCGAATTTGTGCCTATTTCCCTTTTAAAGGCGAGAACCTGCTTATCACTGCCTGTTGCGAGCCTTAAATAATTACCCCCAAACCCAGGGTTCCAAAGAGCCTGATTGCTTTTCTTTAAATTGTCGAGTTGCTGATAAAGAGCAAAAAATGGATGCGAAGGCCATTCAATTGGATCTCTCTCGAAGAATTTCAGCCTTTTTGTTGAACCTGCTTCTTGTCCGCTATATATCAGAGGCATTCCCGGAATTGTATAACTCAGAACAGTCATCACGCCAGTTGCTTTTCCCATGCGTTCCCATTCGGTTCCGTTCCACGAGTTTTCATCGTGGTTTGATGTGAAATATATCCTGATATCGTTGGTGTTATAATCTTTAGCTGCCCTTTCAAAATAGGCATCCATATCAGCAACAGTCTGTTTACCCTGAGCTACCTGATTCATGATATGGTGCATTTCCCATCCGTAGGTGAGGTCCATCGATTTTTCGTGAAGAAAACGTTGCTCAGCTTCAGCGAGCATTAACACATCTGGTTTAACAGACTGCAGCGCTGGTCGTACTTCATTCCAGAAATCTACTGGTACCTGATGGGCAACATCATACCTGAATCCGTCGAGTTTGGTTTCATTCAGCCAGAATTTCATGGCATCAATCTGATAAAGGCGAAGGTCTTTCTGTGCATAATCGAATTTAACAACATCTGTCCAATCCCATGGGGAGAACATTTTGCCCAGACTGTCCTTGGCATACCATTCAGGATTCGATTTCACTAAATCATTATCCCAGGAGGAATGGTTAGGTACCCAATCAATAATCAGGTACATGCCCAGTTCGTGTGTTTTTTTCACCAAGGCTTTGAAATCGTCCATCGTCCCGAATTCCGGGTTAACGGCTTTATAATCCTTTACGCTGTAATAGGATCCAAGCGGCCCTTTGCGATTAATTTCGCCGATCGGATTCACGGGCATCAACCAGAGTATATCCACTCCAAGTTCCTTCAGACGGGGAAGCTTTTCAGCAAAAGCGTTAAACGTTCCTTCAGGGGTATATTGGCGAACATTAACTTCATACATCACTGCCGATTTTACCCAATCAGGATGAACAACTGCGGTAAATGGACCCTGTTGAACCGGGGCCACAGGTTTTGTGCTGCATGAGATACTGATAATCAATGATAACAGTAAAACTGACGAAAATAAAACGACGGAATTCCTTTTCATAACCTTGGTTTTTGTGCAACTAAAAAAAATCATTCAGCAATAAAAATAGTCTTATTTTGGCAAGGTTGAAATAGTCCCCAATTTCATTAAAACTGAACTGACCTATGGAATACGATTTTATCATTATGGGCTCCGGATTTGGTGGGTCGGTTAGTGCATTGCGATTAGCTGAAAAGGGTTATAAAGTGCTTGTTATAGAGCAGGGTAGGAGATTTACTGCTGATGATTTTCCAAAAAGAAACTGGAATATCAGAAAATGGCTGTGGGTTCCCGCTTTGCATTTTCATGGATTTTTTCGAATATCTCTTTTCAGGCATATTACGGTATTGTCAGGAACGGGTGTCGGAGGTGGTTCACTGGTTTATGCGAATACCCTTCCGGTACCAAAATCTGATTTTTTCAACTCGGGCTCATGGAAACATCTGAAGGATTGGCAAAGTGAACTGGATCCCTATTACCGGATTGCTCAGCAAATGCTGGGTGTTGCACGAAATCCCAAACCCGGACCGGGTGATGATGCCCTCCTGAAGTTGGCGGAGCAGATAGGCAAGAAGGAGCATTATTCGGAAACTGATGTTGCTGTATTTTTTGGTGAGCCTAAGGTGACTGTTCCTGATCCCTACTTTAACGGGCAAGGTCCTGATCGTGAAGGGTGTCGGTTTTGCGGTGGATGCATGGTGGGATGTCGATATAATGCAAAAAACACTCTTGATAAGAATTATCTGTATCTGGCAGAAAAAAAGGGAGTAACAGTAATGGATCGTTCGAGGGTTGTCAGTGTGATTCCACTTGGGAATCATGGCAGCGAGGGATATGAGGTCATCATTAGGCGAACCGGAGGATTTGGCGAGGTAAGGCTTCGCTCCGGGTCATTCATTTTCTCCGGTGGCGTATTAGGAACGGTGCCGATGCTGCTCAAGCTGAAAAGGACGACTATGCCGGATTTGTCGGAACTTACGGGAGCCCATGTCCGAACAAATAGTGAAGCGTTAATTGGTGTGGTGAGCAATGACAGGTCGAGAAAGTTTTCTGAAGGGATCGCCATAGGTTCAATTGTCAATACCGATCAGTTCAGCCATCTTGAGCCGGTACGCTATCCATCCGGGTCGGGATTCTGGCGATTACTTATGGCACCCATGGTATCAGGAAAAACACTCGGTGTCAGGCTCTTTCGTGTGTTAGCAGATTATATATTGCATCCGGTGTCAAATGCAAAGGCTGTTTTTACCGGAAATTGGGCCGATCGGACACAGATCCTGTTGTTTATGCAGGCAAGGGACAGCACTTTAAATCTCAAGAAGGGCTGGTTTGGAATGCGCACCGGAGTAGAAAGGGGTTCGGCGCCATCCGCTTTTATTCCAGAAGCACAGGACCTGGCCAGGAAATATGCGAAAATTATTAATGGCACACCGCTGGTATTACCTACAGAATCTCTGTTTGGCATACCAACTACAGCACATATTCTTGGAGGCGCCTGCATGGGGGAAAGCCGTGAAACGGGTGTGATCGACAGTGATCACCATGTTTTTGGCTATAATAACTTATATGTGATTGATGGTTCAGCTATTTCCGCTAACCCCGGAGTAAATCCCTCACTTACAATCACTGCATTGGCAGAGCGGGCTGCTACCCGTATACCGGATATTAAAATTCGAGGATAACGTTACCTTTTTTCGGCACTGCGCGGTAAATTGCAGAAGCTTCCTTAGCATCGATAACAATGGAAATTGTTGGTTGGTAAGGGGTAGCTTTTTTATTGGTAAAGCTTCCGATAAGTTCCTTCAGATAATTATACCTGTCGCGATAATTGAACTTGAATTTAGGCCAGAATTGTGGAATCGAGTCAGGTAGCTGACCAATAACCTGTATTCTGATCCCTTGTTCAAGATAAAGTCTGTAAAGCACAGGTTCTCTAAGTACTGTATCAGGTACTATTTCAGCGCGTGCCTGAGCCTCCAGGGTGTCTTTCGGAGCAATTACCGTTTCAAATACATCTTTCGAGATCGTTGATTCATCTCCAAGAATGATGAGAGGCTTATGAAAAAGCACATATTTTTCCGCAGCGCTCAGGTGCTTAAAAAAGCCGCTTGTTTTTTGTTCCAGCAGGGGTGTTTTGTGAAGAACAATACCTTTAATCTCCAGGTAAAGAGCCTTCTCTTTCAGATTGATTCTCATTCCAATGGAGTCATTGTCCGACATAGCCAGTCGTGCATCAAGGCTGGTCTTTTTCTCCAATAAATCATCAGGATAAGACAATACAATTATATTCTTGCCCATCTTCGCTGTTTCCTCATTGAATTCCTGCAGGAATTGTTTAGGAGCCTTCATTGCGGTAACCATAAGAAAGGCAAGTATTCCGACAACAACCAGTGCCAAAACCAAAGCTGATATTTTCAGTGCTTTCAAGGCAGTAAGATTAGTAGATTATGACTTTTGATCCAACAGATAAAGTATTGAAGACTGCTTCCAGGTCCTCGTCGAGCAAACGGACGCAGCCGTGGGTAACAGGAAGGCCCATTCTCCTCTTCCAGATGGTGCCATGAACCATGTATCCGTCACCGATATCCAATTTATAATCTCCCAGAGTATAGGGATCAAAGCGAGATTCGTCAGTTGCTGAAGGGATGGGCAGGCCATCCTCAATATAAGCCCAGTTTGGTTTGGTCCAGACCGGATTCTTCTGCTTGTGCAGAACCTGGTGCACACCCCTGGGGGTTTTGAATTCGAATGTTTTATTCCTTTTCGGATCAACCAGACGGGTGTTTTTTCCTGTGGAACAACGTCCTTCACGTACCAGACCTTTTCCATCATACAGGTAAAACCTGTTCTCGGTGGTATTGACAATCAGGTAAGGACCCTGGGAGGTCATTTTGTCAATTTTATTCTCAAGGCCGTTGATTTCTTTAAGGATTTTAGCCTGATCAACCGGTTGCTTATCGATATTCATGGTAGAGTCCTTACCCAATTTTCTGGCTAATGCCAGTTCCGGTCCCTGAGGAACCACATTAAACAGGAAAAAGAGGGTAAAGGCCACAAAGGCCAGGAATCCGAATAGACTTAAGAATGAATAGAGGATGGTCTTCCAAATGTTTCTCCGGGGTTTCTCCGGTTTGATTGGAACCGTTGGTTGAACATCGGGTCCTTCAAATAGATATTCAGTTGTTGTCATGGTTTCGGGATGTTAAGTGCCTCGAAAATCGGTTGTAAGGAACCCAGTATAGTAACAGGGCATCCTGATGGAATCATTCGGTAAAGTGATTCCATATCATTATCAGCAAACGCAATGCATCCATCTGTCCAATTCATGCCTCTTCCGCCACCTCCGTGGATCTCTATGAGTCCGCCAATTCTTGCATAACCTGGTATAGTCCGTGCCTTAATCCCATTCCGGAACCTTGCCTTATCTTCTTCGTTGGGATAATTCAGCAGCAAGGCCTTAAAATACTTAGTCTGACTCCCGTCTTTTTTCTTGGTCACTTTATATCGGCCTTCCGGAGTGGCTTTATCACCTGAGTATAATTTATCACCAATCCAGTTCTTTCCAACTTCAACATTATAAGTGGTTTTCAATTTCCCTGCCTTATAAACAAAACATTTTCCTGCAAATTTATCGACAACCATTGCATAGGACTGTGTCTGAGCGGATTCACGAATCGTCTGATCTGCCCATCTTTTCCACATCGGTAACCTGGTAAAGTAGCCATCAAGCAGCGATTTTGCGTATTTAGCCACGTCTGCAAGGTCTGATTTAGCCACAGCCAGTTTAACGTTACATTCCTTGTAATTTTTTTGCTCCTTGTTGAGCATTGCTTCCTGGAGGTTCATAATCCCCCGGGTATATTTTTTATTAATGATAGCCGGCACGGGCAATTTAGTAACTAATTGTCCGATGGTTGCGGTATCACGCCTGATTGCAGCCAGATCCTTTTCGAGGTTGCCCAGGAATTCATTTGTATTCTGTATGGCGATCTTAGGACTGATCAGGGCTTGTTGTTCTGAGCGGATAGCGTAAGTACGTGATTTGGCATAATCACGGCTGAGAATAAAACGCTCATTTTCTATTCTCCAGAAATACATTGCTGAATCGTAAAGGTTTTCAGCAACTGTCAGCGTAGTAGGTATAAAATCTTTTTCTATGATCCTGTGAGCATTAGCAATTGCCAGCCTGGCTTTTGTTAGTTCTTTTTCAGGAGCTTCGGGTGTACCAAAGAAAAAGACGCCAAAAACAATTAGAGGTATACCAAACAGAAATGTTAGTATAAAAATCTTGACTTTCTTTTTCAATTTTCTTGCCATACTTGGTTTTATTTAAAAAACCCCGGAACCAATTATGATTCCGGGGCCTTAAAGATCTAAGCTATTCCTTTGAAAGGATTACTATTTTTTCTTGCCTTTTACTTTTGACATAACATCTGTCAGCTCAGTATTGATGCTGGTAGCTTTTTCTTTCAGAGCTTTTGCCTGATTCAAAGCGTTGATGATGTCGTCACTAGCAAATTTATTGTTAACTTCAGCTACCTGAGTTTCGATGCTGGTTAAGTCAGCTGAAATAGCTTCCATAGCAGCTTTTCCTTCTTTACCTTTAGGAGCTTTTGCAAGCATTTCCTTGTTGGTAGTCAGTAAAGTAGCGACTTCAGCAAGAGTTGCTGTACATTCCGCTTTCATCTGCTCTTTTTTAGCAACTGCGTTAGCAGCAACTGTTTTTGCAGTTTCGGTGGTAGCGTTTAATTTAACTACTTCATTTTTGTAGTTTTTGAAGAGCTTTGATTTAGCTTTTTCAACAGCAGCCAAAACGGTGTTCAGGGAATCCTGAAGAGCGTTGAATTCAGATGCAACATACAAGTTAGCCTGAGCAGCTTTTGCAGCTTCAACAGCAGCATTTGCAGCATCAACTTCAGCTTGTGGATACTTCTGGCAGCTAGCGAAAACAAGAGCTAAACCAACAATAGCAATACCTGATAACAATTTGATTTTCATTTTAAATCCTCCGTTAAAGATTTTAAGATAATAGATAATTAAAATTTTTTCTTAGTTTTTGGTCGAATTTCTCCGGCAGAAGCGGTCAGTGTCCTAATTATTAAAGAATTTAATCTTGTCATATCAGCCTTTGAAATTCGCTACAAAGGTAATACTAATTTTATTCGTTGTATAAAAAGATTAATATTTTTTTTTTGATGTGTTAAGTTGCTAACAAATAAGTGATTAAATTTAGCGAAACCTCAATAAATACTTGGATATTCAAAGTTAAATCACTATTAAATCATCTCAATTTATCCTCAAGTTGAAATTTGAATTTCAGTTTTTCACCGTTTCGGTCCACTCTTATCAATACGAAATTACCATTTTCTCCATATAATATACTGTTAATATCGTCGAGGTTCAGATTAAAAGCTGGCTGATAATTTAGATATTCCAATACATCTCCAGGCTTTAGCCCAACTTTATCTGCCGGTGAGCCCGGAATAACGCTGAAAAT
The DNA here is from genome assembly GCA_903919065.1 of uncultured Bacteroidota bacterium. Classification (GTDB taxonomy): domain Bacteria; phylum Bacteroidota; class Bacteroidia; order Bacteroidales; family UBA12481; genus UBA12481. The sequence goes on along the minus strand of CAIXHD010000159.1, from coordinate 16,445 downwards.
GGTATATATCGGAATCATCGGGTTAAGCTTTTCAACATCCATTCCACTTAGGTTATACGAGAATCCTGATTTATACCATTTATTTGGTTTAAGATACAATGCCGACCCCTGAAAATCGAAAAGAACATTAAATCTTCTCAAAATATCATTTCCTAAACTGCCATGTCGTGTTTTGTTTAATGTCAGTCCGGCTACGCAGGCTGAATCGGGATAGGAAACAAGAGGAGCCTTGAATTTAAAGCGACCGATTTCCGCTTGCTTAACTTTGCCGTTGACTCCGGAGATGGTGCCGCTTAATCCCTGACCCAGAAGCGCCCTGACCGTTTTCTGAGGGATAATAATGGCGGGGTCGGAAAACGAAGCGATCCAGAAAGATAAACTCGCACCGGTATCAACCAGTAATCTGACTGTCAGCTCAACATCATTTTCCTGGAGGATCTTAACATCAATATATGCTTTCCCATTGGCTATAACCAGCGGGATCTTTGTGTACGACCGAGTATATCTTTTAAAATTGAATTTATCGCGGCTGTAAAAGGATATCTGCTTATCTATTGGATCAATGCCAATAAGGTAATTCTCGAAAAGTTCGGAGCCTATCAATCCGTTTACCTTGATTCCCAATTGCCGGGATAATTCAAACTGATCTGTAGTTAATATATATACATCCATTCCCTTGCCGGTAATTCCTTTACTTAAATCCTCCGGAAGTTCAATATCTATTGTATTTCCTTTCGAATACCAGGCTTCAATGGTTGTGCCATCACCCAATCCGCCAATCTTAATCTTAGTCGCTTCAGTCATCCACACCGTATCCTCTGAAGTGAGACCGGTAATTATAGTATTGCCTATACCTGAATCAAGCACGAGCTTCAGGTCGGAGGAATTATTTATTCTTGCCGGAATGATAAATAGATTTTGCGACATGCTTATTGGAAGCCTGAATCTGTCAATGTCCTGATCTTTAAAGTTGTAGCGGGTCTGGCTAAACAGATTAACTCCGGGAAGTATGAGAAGACCCAGAAATAGAATGAATAATCGAATTCTCACTTTAAGTTTCACTACACCAAATTAGTGATTTATTGTGATCTCAGTTCCTGATTTTATTTTGTAGCCTTTGCCATTGATGAATAGCTCAATTTCCTCAATACCACCAGCATGTATTCTGATTCCTGACTGGTTAATATTGATAGAAATAATAGTATTCCTGAAATGTACAGTAAAAGTGAGGGATTTCCACTTGATTGGAAGGCAAGGATTGAAATGCAAATGATCCCCAATAATCCTCATTCCGCCAAACCCTTCAACAAGGGCAAGCCAGGTGCCGGCCATACTGGTGATATGGCATCCTTCCTGAATCTCATGATTGTAATCATCCAAATCCAACCGACTGGTCCTCAGGTAAAGTTCATAAGCCAGTTCGCTGTATCCTAACCGTGAGGCGAGAATTGCATGTACGCATGGGGAAAGTGATGATTCATGAACAGTCCGGGGTTCGTAAAAGTCGAAGTTTCTTTTAATGACTTCTTTTTCGAAATTTTCCTCAAATAGATATAATCCCTGCAAAACATCCGCTTGTTTAATAAAACAGGAACGCAGGATCCTGTCCCATGACCAGTGCTGATTTATCGGGCGTTCCGCCGGGAGGAGATCTGTAACAAGCTGCTGTTCTTTATCGAGGTAACCATCCTGCTGCAAAAAGATCCCTGATTTTTCGTCCGAAGGAAGGTGCAAGTGATTTAGGATTGTGAACCAGCGACTGGTCTCGGGATCCGGATTGAAATTTGTTTTTTCAAGGATAAGTTTCCAGTCGAGATTGTATTTGTCACGGATGAGTTCGATACAGTCAAGTGTCCAGAACAAGGTCCAGGCTGCTATGTAATTGGTATACCAATTGTTGTTCACATTATTCTCATACTCATTTGGTCCTGTAACACCGAGTATAACGAACTTTTGGAGAGGGTCCGAAAAGGTGAATCTTTGCGACCAGAATCGGGAAATAGCTATTAATACCTCCAGTCCATATTCTGCCAGATATTGTTCATCTCCTGTATGCCTTATATAATTATATATTGCAAAAGCGATTGCGCCGTTTCGATGGATCTCTTCAAAAGTGATCTCCCACTCATTATGGCACTCTTCTCCATTCATCGTGACCATGGGAAAGAGTGCTGCTCCATTGTTGAATCCAAGCTTTTGTGCATTCTCAATAGCTTTATCGAGCTGCCTGTATCTGTAAAGCAAAAGGTTTCTTGCCACCTCTTTACCGCCGGTACTCATATAAAATGGCAGGCAAAAAGCCTCAGTATCCCAATAGGTGCTTCCTCCGTATTTTTCCCCGGTAAATCCTTTTGGTCCAATATTAAGAAGCGGGTCGTGGCCGGTATAAGTCTGATTCAGTTGAAAAATATTGAAACGAATACCCTGCTGAGCTGAAATATCCCCCTCGATGATAATGTCGCCGGTTCTCCATTTTTTCTCCCAGGAGAGCACCTGTTCTTCCCTGAGTTTCCGATAGCCAGCCGTTGTGGCTTCCCTGAGGCGTTTGATGGACTGTTCTTCCAGATATTCTTTGGGGTAATCTCTCGAGGTAGTTACTGAAACTATCTTGGTAAACCGGATTTTATCTCCCGCCAGAAAATTTATATTATAATGATCTGATACATATTTTTCCCGGAGTATCTGATCATGGCTGACAGAAGTATGGTCGTTTGAGAGAGAACATTCTGTATGCATTGCCATGCAGATATCAAAATTGCTTTTTCCGGTGCGGGTATGCAAAATGCAATAATCATCTATGACTGCCTGCGAAACAGGTTCCCAGAAAGTTTCATCGTAATTTGAATCCTCATTGAAAACATTGCCCTCTATAAAGAGGCTGGCCTCAAGTATTCCCGAGAAATTCAGGGGGGTTGCTGAATAACGGATGGCACCGATCTCTCTTCTTTCCATCGACAAGAATCTTTCGGTCTCAACCCTGATCCTCTTTCCGTCAGGCCAGGAGGCAACAAATTCCCTGTTGAGAATGCCTTCCTTCATGTTTAATGTCCGGCAGAAGGTATCGACCTTCATCTGTTCAAGATCCAGTTCCGATCCATTGAATACCAGTTTCATGCCAATCCAGTTCGGGGCATTGAGAACTTTTGCAAAATATTCAGGGTATCCGTTTTTCCACCAGCCGACACGTGTTTTATCGGGGTAATAGATGCCTGCCAGATATAATCCGCGGAGCGAGGGTCCTGAATATGTTTCTTCAAAATTGGCCCTCATGCCCATGTGTCCGTTACCCAGGCTGAAAAGGGATTCAGATTTCTTCTGGTTTTCGCGGTCCAACCCCTCTTCGATGATCAACCATTCGTCTTCCTGAAGATATCTCAGCATGATAACGGCATTTAAAAGTCAATCAGGTGTATATCTGCATTAATAAACCCGGGGATAACCTTGTCGGCCTGCAAAAGGGTCGACGGATGTCCGACTCCAATACACTTCATGCCACCCCGATGCGCTGCTTCGATTCCTGCAATGGCATCTTCGAACACCACACATTCCATGGGGTTAAGATTCAGGTCGGCTGCTGCCAGGAGGAAAACCTCAGGATCCGGTTTGGCGTTGGTTACGCGGTTTCCATCAACAATAGAATCAAATACCGTTAACAGGCCTGTCTGTTGGAGGATAATGGAAGCATTCTTGCTGGCCGTTCCCAGGGCAATCTTTTTACCTGATGATTTAAGAAGACTGATGAATTGGGCTACTCCCGGCAGGATCTCATCAGGGGTCATCTTCTCAATATATTGCAGATACCATTGATTCTTTTGAGCAGCTAACGCGGGTTTTTCAGAATCGTCCGGGAAAAGGCCTCCAACCTCAAGCAAGATCTCCAATGAAGCCATCCGGCTCACGCCTTTCAATCTTTCATTGTGATCTTCAGTAAATTCAAACCCCAATTGTCTGGCAAGCCTGTTCCAGGCAAGAAAATGATAACGTGCGGTATCAACAACTACTCCGTCAAGATCAAAAATGCAGCCTTTAATCATTTCTTAACCAGATCTTTGTCGTCTTTATCTGTAACGAATATTACTGTAATAGCTGCTATTATCATAGATATGCCTCCAAAAGTCAATGCGTAAATTGCATGTCCACCGAAAACATTTCTGGTTAAGAATCCCAATAAGGTTGCTGCGAGTATCTGAGGAATGACAATGAAGAAATTAAAGATTCCCATATATATCCCCATTTTATTTTGCGGGAGTGATCCGGTTAAAATGGCGTAAGGCATGGATAGAATGCTTGCCCAGGCTAATCCGATCCCGATGAATGGAAGGATGAGGAGTTCCGGGCTTTTTATCAGGAAAATGCTGATTAATCCGATTCCACCGGCAATCAATGCAATTGAATGAGTAATTTTTCTCGAGGTATATTTCGCAAGTACCGGCAGCAGGAAAGCAAACAGGGCAGCAGCTCCGTTGTAAACACCGAAAAGCACACCTACCCAGTCTGCACCGTCATTATACAATTGCGAGGTGGTATCGGTGGTTCCGTAAACGGTGCTGGTGACTGCGGAGGTGGTATAAATCCACATTGAGAAAAGCGCCAGCCAGGAAAAAAACTGAACAACGGCAAGCTGTGCCATGGTTTTTGGCATAAACCTCAAGTCGGTAAGAATTTCCGTCAGTCCGTTCGAAGATTCATTTTTTACAAAAAGTCCGGCAGCTAATTGCAAAATTCCAAATGCGGCCAGACCGAATCCGAGGATATAAAGTTCTTTCTCAAGCTTCAATTCAAAAATCAGGATAGCGATCAACAATCCGATAAGTGTCCAGATAATGCCCTGCTTGTAAAAACCCGATGCGGGTATACTTGCTTCAGCGGTTGTTTTGGCAGAGGCTGATTCCTCAACTTTACCAAATTCAGCTAATTCCTCCGGTGAATATTCTTTTGAACGGATAACGGTCCAAAGCACAGCACAAATAAATACTATAGCTCCAAAATAAAAGGCCCAGCGAACCGATGGTGGAATAATGCCTTCGGCGGCGGTATTTGCAATGCCAAACCAATTAGTGAATACATAGGGCAGGATAGAGGCAACAACAGCTCCGGTACCAATAAAAAAGCTTTGCATGGCAAAACCCTGTGTCCGCTGTTCGGAAGAAAGATTATCGCCAACAAAAGCCCTGAACGGTTCCATCGAAACATTAATGGAGGCATCCATTATCCAAAGCATTCCCGCAGCTATCCATAGTGCGGGTGAATTGGGCATCAGGATCAGCGCCAGAGAAGCAAGAATTGCTCCTGCAAGGAAATAGGGCCTTCTTCTTCCCAGCCTTGTCCAGGTTTTGTCGCTGTAATGGCCAATAATCGGCTGAATAATTAACCCGGTGAGAGGTGCAGCGATCCATAGAATAGGGATGTTCTCGATTTTTGCTCCCAGAGTTTCAAAAATCCTGCTCACATTGGCATTTTGGAGTGCGAAGCCCATTTGGATGCCCAGAAATCCAAAACTCATGTTCCAGATCTGCCAAAAACTTAGATTAGGTTGCTTTTTCATAAAGGGGTATTATCTCGATTATCAAATATAGGTATACGGGTGGTTATAAACACCAATGTCCACTGAAGACGGGCAATTCCAAAGAGAATAAAAGAGCCGCCAGCTACCATTTCAATCGGTTGCACTGTGCAAAAAAAAAAGGATCAGGAGCGGGTGGATTCCCTGATGATAAGCTCAGTTTTTATGATCTCGTGGATGAAAGGACGAACTACCTGATGATTTAAAAGCCGGTCGAGGAGCAGTTGGGCCGACGTCTGACCAATCTGGTAGGCATGCTGGTCTACGGTACTTAAAGCCGGGTTGGTTACCTGGGTAATAAGCCCATTTGAGAATGCAAAAACAGAAACGTCCTCAGGAATTCTGATTTTAAGATCATAAAGCGACCTGACTACTCCGGTGGCAGTGAATTCGTTAACAGTAAAGAAGGCATCAGGCGGTTCGGGCAGATTCATTAATTGTTTGGTCCTGATGAGGGCCTGCTTAAAATTGTCGCAGTAAATAATCAAGTCCCGGTTAATCTCCATATTATTATCACGAAGTGCATCCAGATATCCTCCCCGGCGAAAGTCGGCTATGGGTAAGCCCGGAGGTCCGGAAAGGTGGGCAATTCTCCGGCATCCTGTCCTGATCAGGTGGCTGACAGCTGAATAGGCACCCTGATAATCATCAACAGTAACCTTGTCCGTATCAATTTCATCGCAAACACGATCAAACATCGCGATAGGAATTCCATGGTCGAGAACATTCTTTAAATGATCAAAGTTCCTCGTTTCCTTGGAGAGAGAAATCATAATGCCTTCCACCCTGCTGTTCAGGAGAGCTTGAGTGGCAATGAGTTCGCGATTATAAGATTCGTTCGACTGGTATATCATGACATTGTAACCTGCGTCGTATGCTACGTCCTCGATTCCGCTGATTACGGAGGAAAAGAAGTGGTGAACAATTTCGGGAATGATCAATCCAATGGTCTTAGTGCGGCTGTTTCTAAGGCTCAATGCAATAGGATTTGGGTAATAATTCCAGAGCTTGGCGAGATCGTTTACCTTTTTGCGGGTTTCCTGACTTATATCGGGATGATTTTTAAGGGCTTTAGATACGGTTGATGGCGATATTCCCAACTCTTCGGCCAGATCTTTTATGGTTACTTGTCCTCTTGAGATCATATATTCAGAAATCGATTGAATTCATAAAGTTAGCATTAACATTATCATTTCAGGAGCTTCAAAAAATTATTCAAATGATTTTCCCGGCAGTTTTTCTTGTTTAAACCCGGCTTGAACAGACAAATCGACGTCGGTGAACCGGTACTTCGCACTTATTACCTGATCGTACCCGTTTAAAAGGCCAGTACTGACGTGGTTTTCGTTATGAATTGCGCGTAATAAAAATTTTTCGCAATCGATTGAAATCAGGAGAAATTGATTATCAAAGTCAGACAGGGCGGCACTTTTTAGCGAAAACGCTGATTTCCAAGTAACATAATTTAGTTTTTGTTATATTTACGAAAACAGATGCACATTATTAACGATTAATTATACTAAACCTTTTAGAGCAATGAACAGAGATACTTTTTCTTTTCTCGGAAAGCTGTTCCTGCCGGTCTTAATTCTGATGTTTGCGGGTCAAGTGGCCTTCGCGCAGCAGATGATCACAGGGACAGTGACTGATTCTCAAAGCGGCGATCCTCTTATAGGCGCCACTGTCAGTCTTAAATCTGATCGAACCAAAGCTGCAGCTACGGATGTAAACGGGAAGTTTACCATAAATGCAGTACAGGGTCAGGTTCTTGTTTTTTCCTATGTTGGTTATGTCGCACAGGAAGTAACTGTGGGAACGGGCACAACCTTATCCGTGAAGCTTGTTTCTACCACTGAAACCCTTGCCGGTGTTGTAGTTATCGGTTATGGTACTCAAAAGAAGAGTGATGCAACCGGATCCGTTACTGCCATCGGTTCGAAGGATTTCAACAGGGGAACCATTGCTTCACCGCAGGAATTGCTGATCGGAAAAGCTGCCGGGGTTCAGATTACTACCGGTGGTGGTGCTCCGGGAGAAGGAGCCACCATACGTATCCGCGGAGGTTCTTCCATGTCAGCCAGCAATGATCCTCTGATCGTGGTTGACGGGATTCCTTTGGATAACAATGGAGTAGCCGGTATGGGCAACTTCCTGAATACAATTAATCCTAATGATATTGAATCATTTACGATTTTGAAAGATGCTTCTGCAACCGCTATCTTCGGATCGCGTGCATCTAACGGTGTTATTATCATTACAACAAAAAAGGGAGTTGCCGGCAGCAAGCTGAAAATCAGCTACGATGGTAAAGCTTCATTTTCAGTAGTGCCAAACCAGGTTCCAGTTTTAGGCGCCGATGAATTCAGGTCCGTTTACAACGAACAGTATAAAGATAATCCTGCTGCACTGGCTGTTCTGGGAACTGCAAATACCGACTGGCAGAAGGAGATTTTCAATAATTCATTTGGTCATGATCATAACCTGAGTGCAACAGGGTCTGTTAAAAGCATGCCTTACCGTGTATCATTAGGTTATTCAAACCTGGATGGTATCCTGAAGACTTCCAACCTGGAACGTTATACAGGAGCAATTTCACTGAATCCTACCTTTTTTGATAATCATCTGAAAATTAATGTGAATGTTAAGGCAATGAAGGAGAAATCAAGATTTGCCAACCAGGGAGCAATAGGCAGTGCCGTCGGCTTTGATCCGACTCAACCTGTTTATAGTGGCAATAATAATTATGGCGGGTATTTTGAATGGTTACAGGCAAATGGTAATCCAATCAACATTGCTACGAATAACCCATTGGGAATGCTTGAAACTCATCACGATATTTCCGACGTCAACAGGATGATTGGGAATTTCCAGGTCGACTATAAGTTTCATTTTCTGCCTGAATTGCGGGCAAACCTGAATATTGCCACTGACCGCTCTGCGAGTGACGGAAGCATCAAAGTTCCTGATTTCGCAAGACATGCCTGGGCAATTAACGGCGACGGAAAATCAATTGGCGGTAATTATGCTATTTACGATCAGCAAAAGAAAAACGACCTCCTGGATTTTTACCTGAATTATGTCAAAGAAATGGGATCCAGCAAGGTTGATTTCATGGCCGGTTATTCATGGCAGCATTTCTGGAGAAAAGGTTCTTACTGGCAGACCAATGAAGCCCAGAATAAGCTCCTGACCAATACGCATTATAACACTGAGAATTATCTGGTGTCCTTCTTCGGTCGCTTAAACTATTCATTGATGGATAAGTATCTGCTAACCTTAACACTCAGGGACGACGGATCATCACGTTTCTCAAAAGCCAACCGCTGGGGCTTGTTCCCATCTGCTGCTTTTGCCTGGAAAATTAAGGAAGAATCATTCCTGAAAAATGTTGAAGCTGTTTCCGACCTGAAACTGAGGTTGGGTTATGGTATCACCGGTCAGCAGGATATCTACTCCGGCGATTATCCTTACCTGGCTCGTTACACATTTGGTCAGCCCACCGCTGCCTATCAGTTCGGTGACCAGTTTATCAATACTCTTCGTCCGGAAGGTTATGATGCCAATCTGAGATGGGAAAAAACCACTACTTATAATATTGGTCTTGATTACGGATTCGCAAATAACAGAATCACAGGAACAGTTGAATACTATTACAGGCCTACCACTGACCTGATCAATACCATTCCTGTCCCGGCGGGTACCAACCTTACCAACCAGATCCTGACAAATGTTGGCGATCTCGTTAATAAAGGAGTCGAATTTGCAATTTTGGGCAGGATTATCTCAACCGAAAACATGGCTTGGGAAGTTGGTTACAACGTTTCGTTCAACAAGAATGAAATCACCAGGCTGACCGCAACCGATGATCCGAATTACAAGGGAGTTTTTGTTGGCGGTATCGGCGGTGGAGTTGGTAATACCATACAAATACATACCGTAGGTTATCCTGTTAATTCCTTTTATATATATGAGCAGGTTTATGACAATGCCGGAAAACCAATCGAAGGTTTATATGTTGATCGCAATGGCGACGGCAAGATTTCTGAACTTGATAAATATCAGTACCATAAACCGGCACCGGATGTTTTCATGGGTATCAATTCCAGGTTCTCTTATAAAAATTGGGATCTCTCCTTTTCAGGAAGGGTAAGCCTTGGAAACTATGTTTACAATAACGTAAATTCCGGCAATGGTGTTTCCGCATATATGTATAACGGAGTTGGTTATGCTACCAACGTTGTATCTGATGCTGTTTATACCGGTTGGAGCTCACCAAGGTACTGGTCAGATTATTATATCGAGGATGCCTCTTTCTTCCGTATGGATAACATCAACCTTGGATACCAGTTTAAAAACGTGGCTTCAAGCAAAATGAATCTATATGTATCACTGACTGCACAGAATGCATTCGTGATATCGAAGTATAAAGGTCTTGATCCGGAAGTCTTCAACGGCATAGATAATAACTTCTATCCTCGTCCAAGAATATTCCTGCTTGGCCTGAAATTGGATTTTTAATCATAACTAATTGGAATTTAAGATTATGAAAAAGTTTTTATTATATTCACTCCTGGTGGTATCATTAATATTCGGATTTGGTTCCTGCATCAAGGATCTGGATACTGTGCCATTGGATCCGAATGAGGTCACTTCGGCGACCGTTTATAATACCCCGGCTAACTATTATTATGTACTTGCCAAAGTATATGCCGGACTTTCCGTAAGTGGTCAGCAGGGACCTGCAGGCCAGCCTGATATCAGTGGCATCGACGAAGGATTCTCAAGTTACCTGCGTCAATACTGGTTTGCTCAGGAACTTCCTACTGACGAAGCTGTTATTGGTTGGAATGATGGTACTTTGAGAAATTACCATGAAATGAACTGGACCCCATCCGGGGAGTTCATTACTGCCATGTATAACAGGATTTATTATCAGATATCCCTTTGTAATGAGTTTATCCGCGAATCAGCAGATGCAAAACTTGATTCAAGAGGAATCACCGGGACTGATAAAACCAATATTCAGGGTTATCGCGCTGAAGCAAGGTTTATGAGGGCGTTGAGTTATTATCATGCTATGGATATGTTTGGCAGTGTTCCATTTGTAACTGATGCAGATGCCGTTGGTGCCTTCTTCCCGTTACAGAAAGACCGTGCTGAATTATTTACCTGGATCGAGTCCGAGCTGAAAGAGATTGAAACTTTGGTGCCGGATGCAAGAACCAATGAGTATGGCCGTGCAGATAAAGCCGCTGTATGGAGCCTGATGGCTAAGCTTTACCTGAATGCTGAAGTTTACACCGGAGCTGCAAAGAATACCGAGTGTGTAACCTATTGCGAAAAGGTAATGGGTGCAGGTTATACTCTGGAATCAAATTACCAGAACAATTTCCTGTCTGATAATAATAAGTCGAAAGAGATTATTTTCCCGATTACCTTCGACGGGTTGCGCACAAAATCCTATGGTGGGATGAGCTTTATCATTTTCGCATCAGTAGGCGGAACCATGAAACCAGCTGATTTTGGAATTTCAGGAGGTTGGGCAGGTTACCGTACCACCAAATCCCTGGTTCATAAATTTTATCCCGGCCTGGTCGGACCACTGCAGGTTTCACCGGTTGTGAATCCTAAGAAATCCACGTATCCGGTCATTTATGTTCCGGGTTCACATCAGAGCTGGACTCCTTCAAATGCTCCCAAACTGGCTTCTGTTAAGAGTGATCAGAAGTATGAAGGTTATATCGATTTTGCTGCAGGTATCTTATTTAAATTTACCGAAGGTCCTAACTGGGATGTTAATTATGGTGATGACGGAGCTGACGGTACTCTGGATAAGAACGGAGCAAACATTGCTGTCGTGGATGCCGGCTATTATAAGCTGAATGTTGATCTGAATACACTGACCTATACCATGACCAAAACTGTGTGGGGAATTATCGGATCGGCAACCAAAGACGGATGGAACAGCGATCAGAAAATGACGTACGATCCTGCAACCGGTTTGTGGTCTTTGGTTCTTGACCTTGCGGTTGGTGAAATTAAGTTCCGTGCAAACAGCGGATGGGATATCAACTATGGTGACGACGGAGCTAACGGCACATTGGATGCTGGTGGCGCCAATATTCCGATTGCCACAGCCGGCACCTACACTGTTACCATGAAACTTGGTTCTCCTGATTATACTTATTCGCTTGTCAGGTCAAGTTTCGACCACAGGGCTCTCTTTTATACTGCAGGACAGAATCTTGAAATTACCAAAGTTCAGGACGATTTTACTTCCGGTTTTGCCTTTCAGAAATTCAAGAATGTTAGCTCCACCGGAGTTGCCGGATCTGCTACCGACTTTGTTGATACAGATTTCCCACTCTTCCGTTTGGCTGATATCTACCTGATGTATGCTGAAGCTGTTGTTCGTGGTGGCGGTGGGAGTGCGTCAAAAGCACTTGAACTCGTCAATGAATTAAAAACCAGGGCATGGGGTGATACATCTGCCAACATTGCAGCCAGCGACCTGACGCTTGATTTCATTCTGGATGAACGCGCAAGGGAACTTTATTTGGAATGCACCCGCAGAACTGACCTGATCCGTTTTGGAAGACTTACCGGAGATGCATATATATGGCCATGGAAAGGGAATGTTAAAGAAGGTACAGGTACTGATGCCAAGTACAATCTTTTCCCGATTCCTGCCTCAGATATCGGCGCAAACCCGAACCTTAAACAGAATACGGGATATTAATCAGATAATAAAAAATAAAGACAATGAAGAAGTATAGATTATTATATGTCGTAATGGCTGCAGCGCTGGTTTTTGCCTCCTGCCAGAAAGCAGAAGTGGGTCCGGTACTCCAGGATCCAACGGCACCGGTTTTAACTGCTCCTGCCGCAGGAGTCAGTTTAGAACTGACTGAAGCCAATGCTGCTGAAGTATTGACTTTCACCTGGTCAGCTGCCGCAAATTATGGTTTTGCCGCTGCCATTACTTATAAGGTTGAACTGGGTATGCCTGGTGATAATTTCGCAGCTCCGGTTGCCATGATTACTACAACAGGATTGACTGGTACAACTACTTATGGCGAACTGAACAACCTGATGATGGCTGCAGAGCTGACCCCCGCTGTTGCTGCTGATGTACAATTCCGTATCTCAGCTTCTGTCAGTGATAAGGTTGCAAATGCGTACTCCAACGTAGTATCCATGTCGGTTAAACCATACAGGGTTATTGTAAATTATCCTAAATTGTATGTTCCTGGCTCTTACCAGGGCTGGGCTCCGGACAAAGCTCCGGTTGTGAGCTCCTTGCTGAGTGATGGAAAATATGAAGGATATGTTTGGTTTGCCACTGCAGGTGTAAACTTCAAGTTTACCGACGGACCGAGCTGGGATAAAAACTGGGGTGATACAGGTGCCGATGGTACCCTGAACGCTGGTGGTGATAATATCATAGCCGGTGATGCAGGAATGTATAAGCTGAATGTTAACATACCTGCTCTCACGTACACCGTGGTAAAAACTGATTGGGGCGTCCTTGGAAGTTCTACTGCCGGTGGATGGGATTCCGACCAGAAAATGACCTTTGATGTAGTGGCTGGTACCTATTCAATCAAATTGAACCTTGTGGCCGGTGTCATAAAATTCCGGGCTAACAGTGCCTGGGACATCAACCTTGGTGACAATAAGACCAATCTGTCACTCGAGTATGGCGGTGCGGATATCCCTGTTGCAAAAGACGGGAATTATACGATTATCCTTGACCTCAGAGGTCCGATATATACTTATGTGATAACCAAAAACTAACCTTTGCCTTTCTTAAAAGCCCGCTTGCCTTCATTGGTCAGGCGGGCTTTTTATTTAGGGGGCACACAGATAATATTCGTAATTTCGTGGCTGATTCGAAAATTCGATAATTCTGGATAAGAAATGAAAAAGATATCCCTTTTAGCATCCGTTTTTCTCCTTGTTTCCCTGTCCCTTCAGTCGCAGATTGTTCGCACTGAGCCTGCATTTCCAACGGAAAGTGATTCGGTAACCGTAATATTTGATGCATCACAGGGAAATGCCGGTCTGATCAATTATACCGGGGATATCTGGGCCCATACCGGTGTGATTACGAATCTGAGCACCGGCCCGACGAACTGGAAGTATGTGATTGCCGGATGGAGCGAAAATACAAACAAGGCCAAACTTACTTCGCTAGGAAATAATCTCTGGTCCCTGAAGATAGGGCCCTCCATAAGGTCATTCTACAACGTGCCGGCATCTGAAAAAATTCTGAAAATGGCATTCGTTTTTCGTGATGCAACCGGAAGCAAGCAAGGAAAAATGGCCGATCAGTCCGATATTTATGCGGATGTATATGAGGCAGGTCTGAATATCAATTTTATTAAACCCGATAAAGAGTTTGTCGCAGTAAGTGCAGGCGCCTCCATCGATATTCAGGTGGCTTCCACCAGTGCCGATTCGGTAGTGCTTTTCCGCGATAGTGTAAGGGTCACCGGAAACATTGGCAATGGCCTTACCTATACATTAAATGCCGGCACAACTGGATATCATCTGGTTCAAGCCAAAGCTTATGGTAAAGGGACTACTGCCACGGATAAGTTTAATTACCTTATCAAAGGTGCCGGTGTTGTGGCTGAATTGCCTGCCGGTGTTAAGGATGGTATTAATTACATCAATGATAATTCTGCAGTTCTGGTCCTTTATGCCCCGCAAAAGGAGTTCGTTTTTTTGATCGGCAGCTTTAATAACTGGGCAATTGATGAATTATACCAAATGAAAAAGACTCCTGATGGTTCAAGGTACTGGTTCACGCTGGAAAACCTGGAGCCATTGAAAGAGTACCAGTTCCAGTATCTGGTTGATGGTGATATCGCGATAGCCGATCCATATTCTGATAAGATTTCGGATCCATGGAACGATGGTTATATCGATTCAAATACTTATCCCGGACTGATTGCTTATCCGCAGGGAAAAACCACACAGGCGGTATCCGTTATTCAGACGGGTCAACCAGCCTATCAGTGGAAGAATACCAGTTTTGTTGCTCCGGCACAGGAAAAGCTGGCTATTTATGAGCTACTGATTCGTGATTTTGTGGGTGCCCATAGCTTTAATGTGCTTTCTGATACTTTGAAATATCTTAAGGATTTAGGAATCAATGCGATAGAGCTCATGCCGGTGAATGAATTTGAGGGAAACGACAGTTGGGGCTATAATCCTTCTTTCTATTTTGCTGTCGACAAATATTACGGCCCGAAAGAGACTTTCAAGGCTTTTATTGACCTGGCACATCAGAATGGTATAGCTGTTATTATGGATATGGTGCTTAATCATTCTTATGGTCAATCCCCGCTGGTGAGGTTGTACTGGGATGCCCAGAATAGCAGGCCGGCTGCCAACAATCCCTGGTACAATCAGGTATCACCAAATTCCACCTATTCATGGGGGTACGATTTCAACCATGAGAGTATTGCTACACAGCGATTTGTAGATAGTGTAAATACTTATTGGCTAAAGGAGTATCATATTGATGGTTTTCGTTTCGATTTCACCAAAGGATTTACCAATACACCGGGTGATGGCGGGACCTATGATGCAAGCCGTATTGTCCTTCTTAAACGAATGACTGATAAAATCAGACTGGCGAATCCTTCATCTTATATTATTATGGAGCATCTGGCTCCAAATTCTGAAGAGAAAATTCTGGCGGATTACGGCATCATGCTGTGGGGAAATGTAAATTACAGTTACCGTCAGGCAGCAAGTGCCTGGTATTCCGGAGGAAGCTGGGATTTTTCAAGCATAAGCTATAAACAACGTACCTGGACAAAACCTAATCTGGTAGGTTACATGGAAAGCCATGATGAGGAGCGGTTAATGTATGATTGTGTGACAACTGGCAATACCCAGAACAGTGCTTACAACATTAAAACCCTACCATTGGCGTTAAAGCGGATGGAACTCGCAGCCAATTTTTTTATTCCGGTTCCCGGTCCCAAAATGATCTGGATGTTCGGAGAGCTGGGGTATGATTATTCAATTAATTATATCAACAGGGTTGCGGCTAAACCAATACGCTGGGATTACCTGTCGGATAGCGGCCGCAAGCGACTTTATCAGGTTTATGGAAAACTCAATAATCTGAAGTCCTCAATGGAAGTCTTTTCAACAACTGACTTTCAGATAGCGTTAACGGATACCGTAAAACGTATCAATTTGAATCATGCTTCCATGAATGCAACGATTCTCGGGAATTTTGGAATCCGCTCCTCCTGGGCTAATCCGAATTTTCAGCATATGGGATGGTGGTACGAATACTGGACCGGAGATTCTTTGCAGGTTACTGATGTCAATGGCCGATTGAACCTGAAACAGGGTGAATACCGCTTGTATACTGATGTCAAGCTTGCCAAGCCTGATATTATCAGTTCTATCGGAGATTCTTTTGATCTGAGCTTGAAGGATAAGAATCTGGTTGTTTACCCTAACCCGGCAAGGGACATGTTGTTCATTGAAACGGGCGGGCTGGAATCCGGAGAGGTTACTATTAAAATCATTGATATTCAAGGGAGGCAGATTTTAATGAAAACAGAAACCTTTACACCAGGGCTGGCATCAATAAATTTGGATATCAGTAGATTAGATAAGGGGATTTATTTTTTGGAGCTCAAGAGCGATCAGGCAACCCGGGTGGCCCGATGGATTAAATTTTGAAAGACATGACTGAGAACGATTTTGCAAAATCAATTCTTGAGGGCATTCCTGAGATGGTGCCTGATGCGAAGCCATATAATTCTGAAATAAACCACGCTCCAAAGCGCAAAGACATCCTGACGCCGGATGAGAAGAGGCTGGCATTAAAAAATGCTTTGCGCTATTT
>CAIXHD010000158.1 GCA_903919065.1 uncultured Bacteroidota bacterium | reverse complement strand
TCCTGTGTAATGCATTTTACCAGCGAGACGGGCTTATTCCGGATAAAACCAGCAAGAAGATATTCATCAATACCATCCGGCAATGGTGCTGTTGCGCAATAGGTATAAACTGGATCGCCACCCAAAGCAACCGCCACCGGCATTCTCTTCTTAAGGTTTTGATACTCCTGATAATGTCGTGCTCCGGTCTTATGCATATGCCAATGCATTCCTGTTGAACGAGCATCAAAAACCTGCATGCGATACATTCCAAGGTTTGGATTACCTGTTATAGGATCAACAGTATGAACCAAAGGCAAAGTAATAAAAGGCCCTCCGTCAAACGGCCAGCAAGTCAAAATAGGTAGTTTACCAAGATCTGGTTCCATCTCAATTACCTCCTGAGAAATCCCCCTACCCCTCTTTCTTTTCGGTATCCAGCGTGATGCCTTACCTAACAATGGTATCTTTCGGAGTTTACCGACAAACCCGGTATTCCCGCCAGTAAGCATATTGATCATACCATGAATTTCAGAAGCAAGCTGATCAGGAGAACGATCACCCAAAGCTATCCTGATACGTTCCTCAGATCCCAATGAGTTTATAAGAACCGGGTATTCCGTTCCATTGCTCTCAATTAAGATGGCCTTACCGCCATCAATCTTTCCTGAAAAACGATCTGAAATTTCAGTAATCTCTAATTTGGGTGAAACTTCTGCCTTAATTCTAACCAATTCACCGGCTTGTTCCAATCTTTTAATAAAACCTGCAAGATCCATTTCTTCTTTTCTTATATCCTACAAGATAAAAAAAACCCGGGTATCGATATACCCGGGTTATATTTTGCATTAGATTATTCGGACTATTCTTTCACTTCCGCTTCATCTTTTTCAGTCTCAATCTGAGATTCAGGAGCTACTTCTTCAACTTTGGCAGCTTCATCAACCTTTTTCTTTGCTGTTTTAGCGGCTGGCTTTTTTTCAGTTGCAGAAGCAACTTCATCAGTAGCTTTTGGAGCAGCTTTTCTTGAACGACGGGTTGTCTTAGTTTTTACTTCCGCTTTTGCTGAGAGCATAGCTTCATTAAAATCAACCAGTTCAATGATACACATCTCAGCGCTATCGCCGAGACGAGTTCCAGTCTTTAATATCCTGGTATATCCGCCTGGTCTGTCACCAATCTTTTGAGCAACCTCACGGAAAAGCTCAGTTACTGCATCCTTATCACTCAAATAACTGAAAACAGTTCTGCGTGAATGAGTTGAATCGTCCTTTGCTTTTGTTATTAGTGGCTCAACAAATTTCCGAAGAGCTTTTGCCTTGGCAACTGTGGTACTAATCCTTTTGTGCTTGATCAGGGAACATGCCATATTGCCCAACATAGCGTCGCGATGAGAAGCCGTTCTCCCTAAATTATTCTGTTTATCACCGTGTCTCATTGTACTATTCCTTATCTAACTTGTATTTTGCTACATCCATTCCAAAGTTCAAATTCATGATCTTCAGTAAATCTTCCAGTTCAGTGAGAGATTTTTTACCAAAATTCCTGAATTTCAACAGATCATTTTTATTGTACGCTACCAGATCACCAAGAGTTTCTACATCGGCAGCTTTCAGACAATTCAAGGCTCTAACAGAAAGGTCAAGGTCTGTAAGTTTTGTTTTGAGTTGTTGCCTCATATGCAAAACTTCTTCATCAAACTCTTCGCTATCCATTTTTTCATCTGATTCCAAAGTAATCTTATCATCAGAGAATAACATAAAGTGATGAATCAGAATTTTGGCAGCTTCTTTCAAAGCATCTTTCGGATTAATGGAGCCATCAGTTTTGATTTCCATGATGAGCTTTTCATAATCCGTTTTCTGCTCGACCCTGAAATTCTCGACCATGTATTTAACATTTCTGATCGGTGTAAATACTGAATCAAGTGCAATTACACCAATTTCAGCATCTTCAGTTTTATTTTCATCTGAAGGAACATAACCACGACCTTTATTGATCGTAATAGTCATTTGCACCTTCACAGCAGGATCCATCCGACAGATTAACAAATCAGGATTCAAAATTTTAAAACCGCTCAGGAAATTATTCAAATCAGCGGCTTTAAGCTGGTCCTGTCCCGTTACACTAACGGTAACCCGCTCATCTTCTACACCTTCGATTTGTTGTTTAAACCGAACTTGTTTCAGGTTAAGAATAACTTCGGATACATCCTCCATTACTCCTTTGATGGTTGAGAATTCGTGGTCAACTCCTTCGATTTTCACGGTGGTGATTGCGAATCCCTCGAGCGAACTTAAGAGAATACGGCGAAGGGAGTTACCGATAGTAATCCCATAGCCCGGTTCAAGTGGCCGGAATTCGAACTTGCCATAGTTGGGGTCCGATTCAAGCAGGATAACCTTATCAGGTTTCTGAAATGATAGAATGGCCATTGATCAGGATTTTACGTTTACTTGGAATATAATTCTACGATAAGCTGTTCCTTGATGTTCTCTGGAATTTCAGTTCTTTCAGGAAGATTCAGAAATTTTCCGGACATCAGGTTATGATCCCATTCCAACCATGCATATCTTGCTCTGGAGGATGAGGCTAAAGAGTCTAAAACGACTTCCAGTGATTTCGATTTCTCACGAACACCGATAACGTCGCCCGGTTTTACGAGATATGATGCAATATCGAGAACCTTTCCATTAACCACTATATGACGGTGGTTAACCAATTGTCTGGCTGCTGCACGCGTTTTGGAAATTCCAAGACGGTAAACAACGTTATCCAGGCGGCTCTCGAGAAACTGCAGCAAAACCTCACCGGTAATCCCTTTAGTTCTCTGGGCTTTATGAAACAGATTGGCGAACTGCTTTTCCAGAACACCATAAGTATATTTTACTTTCTGCTTTTCTTTCAGTTGAGTACCATATTCTGAAAGCTTTTTTCTTCTTCTTGAAGGACCATGAAATCCCGGTGGATAATTTCTTTTATCAAAATATTTATCCGCGCCGTAAATCGGTTCCCCAAATTTTCTAGCGATTCTGGTCTTTGGTCCAGTATACTTAGCCATCTAACTCTGATTTATCGTTTGTTAATTCAATTTTCTTAGACACGCCTGCGCTTCGGAGGACGACAGCCGTTGTGCGGCAGTGGCGTAACGTCGACAATCTCGACAACCTCAATCCCGCTGTTGTGAATCGTACGGATAGCAGATTCCCTGCCATTACCTGGTCCTTTAACAAATACCTTAACTTTTCTCAGTCCTAGATCATAGGCGACTTTAGAAGCATCCTGTGCTGCAATCTGAGCTGCATATGGGGTATTCTTTTTTGAACCGCGGAAACCGTTTTTCCCACTTGAAGACCAAGAAATAACCTGTCCGGTATTGTTGGTTAGGGAAACAATAATGTTGTTAAACGAAGAATGAATATGTGCTTGTCCCAGTGGTTCAACCACTACAACCCGCTTCTTCGCTGCTTTAACTTTCTTCTTTGCCATAGTCTAACGGTTATTTAGTCGCTTTCTTTTTATTTGCTACAGTCTTCCGTCTTCCTTTACGGGTACGAGCATTGTTCTTGGTACTCTGTCCACGTACCGGCAAGCCGAGACGATGGCGTATACCTCTGTAGGAACCAATGTCCATCAGACGCTTAATGTTTATCTGAGTCTCAGAACGAAGTTCACCTTCGATCTTGTAGTTCTCATTGATAAAATTACGGATAGCGGCGCTTTGATCATCATTCCAGTCCTGGACTTTTTGATCTTTATCAACACCGGCTTCAGCCAGAATTCTACGGGATGTGCTTCTGCCAATTCCATAGATGTAAGTGAGTGCGATTTCGCCCCTCTTATTGTTTGGTATATCAACACCAACGATACGTGCCATAAAAGATATTCCTTATGAGTTGTTTCAAAATACCAATTATCCCTGACGTTGCTTGAACTTGGGATTTTTCTTATTAATCACATATAACCGTCCTTTTCGACGTACAATTTTGCACTCGACTGAACGTTTTTTTACAGATGCTCTGACCTTCATGATCTCTATTTTATCAATTTTTGTAACGGTATGCAATTCGTCCTTTTGTCAAATCGTATGGTGACATCTCCACTCTAACTTTGTCACCAGGTAATATTTTAATATAATGCATACGCATCTTCCCGGAAATATGGGCTGTAATAACGTGCCCATTTTCCAATTCTACGCGGAACATCGCATTGGATAGAGCTTCAATAATGGTTCCATCCTGTTCGATAGAAGGTTGCTTTGGCATATATTAAACTTTAGAAACTGCTTCTTCAATAATTTTAAAATCAGACAAGACATCTGCTTCATTATCTCTTATCACTATCGAATGTTCAAAATGTGCTGAAGGCTTTCTGTCAGTTGTCCAGATTGTCCATCCGTCCTTATCCTGATTTATATGCCTTTTGCCCAGATTGATCATGGGTTCTATTGCGATGGTCAGTCCATTTTGTAAAACTTCTCCTGTCCCTGGTTTCCCATAATTAGGTACTTCCGGAGGTTCATGTAGATGGCGTCCAACACCATGACCGACCATTTCTCTTACTACCGAGAAGCCATTAGCTTCTGCATGCCTTTGGACCGCATTACCTATGTCACCGATTCGCTTTCCGGAAACAGCTTGAGCTATTCCGAGATAGAGACATTCTTTAGTCACCTTGATGAGTTTTTGTACCTCCGGTTTAACCTCCCCTACAGTGAATGTATAGGCAGAATCCCCGTTGAAACCATTCATTAAAACTCCGCAATCAACCGACACAATATCACCATCTTTTAAAACCCGTCGAGAAGGAATTCCGTGCACCACCTGGTCATTTATAGAGATACAAAGGGTAGCAGGATAACCATTATAACCTTTGAATCCCGGAGATCCACCGTGATCACGAATAAACTCCTCAGCCATCCGATCAATCTCCAGGGTAGTAATCCCGGGTTTCATCAGAGAGGCAACAGTAGAAAGAGTAGCAGATACAAGCAGGTTGCTTTGCCTAAGCAACTCAACCTCTTCGTCTGTCTTTAATTGAAACATACAAAGAACGCGAAAATCAACTAAATAGAAGCCGAACTACCGGTGCGGCCTTTAATCCTGCCTGACTTCATCAGACCGTCATAATGGCGCATGAGCAGATGACTTTCGATCTGTTGCAAAGTATCAAGAACAACCCCTACTAAAATAAGAAGAGATGTCCCCCCAAAGAATGCGGCAAACTGACTATTTACTCCTATCAATCTGGCAGCTGCTGGAAGCACTGCTATCATGGCAAGGAATATTGAACCAGGCAACGTTATTCTGGACATAACAGTATCAAGAAAATCAACGGTTTTTCTCCCAGGCTTAACACCAGGAATAAAACCTCCGTTTCGTTTCATATCCTCCGCCATTTGAGTTGGATTAACTGTCACAGCGGTATAAAAGTAGGTAAACGCAATAATCAGGAAGGCAAAGGTAATGTTATACCATAATCCCTGGTAATCAGCAAAAGCCTGAATAAACTTACTGGCACCCTCTGGATTGAATTTTCCAAACATCATTGGAATAAACATAAAGGCTTGTGCAAAAATGATTGGCATAACGCCAGCAGCATTAATCTTTAATGGAATATACTGCCGAACACCACCATATTGTTTGTTTCCTACAATACGTTTAGCATATTGAACTGGCACTCTTCTGGTTGCTTGAACAAGGGCAATAGACCCCATAATAACAACCACCAGAAGAATTATTTCAACAAGAATCATAACCATACCACCACCTTTCTGCTCAAGCTTAGTAGCTATTTCACCGAGAAGTGCTGAAGGAAGACGAGCAATAATTCCAATCATAATGATCAGAGAAATTCCATTTCCTACACCTTTGTCGGTAATTCTCTCACCCAACCACATGACAAACAGCGTTCCTGCAGTCAGGATGGTTACGGAAGAAAATAAGAAGAAAGTGGCATTACCCAGAAAGGCTGTTTCCGGCAATTGACTATGCAAGTTGTAAATGTAACTAGGTCCCTGAGCAGCAGTTATTACAACTGTAAGCCAACGGGTAATCTGGTTCATTTTCTTTCTGCCGCTCTCTCCTTCTTTTTGCAGTCTCTGGAAATAAGGTATAGCGATAGTCAGCAACTGTACAACGATTGATGCAGAGATATAAGGCATGATACCCAATGCAAAAATAGAGGCATTGGAAAATGCACCTCCGGAAAACATATCTAACAATCCCTCGAGTCCACCAGCTGTTTGAAGCTTTAAAGCGACAAGCTGCGTTGGATCAATGCCAGGTAAAACGACAAAACTACCGAGCCGATAAACCAGCACCAGACCCAAAGTAGTCAGGATCCGAGCCCGGAGGTCTTCAATCCTCCAGATGTTCTTCAGTGTTTCGATAAATCTCTTCATCCGGTTATAATTTTACTACGGTTCCTTTTTGAGCTTCAATTGCTTTCACCGCAGACTCGGAAAATGAATGGGCTTTTACTTCAAGTTTCATGGTAAGAGTACCATTACCGAGAATTTTCACCTTATCTTTTTTGCGGGCTAAACCTACCGAGATGAGAGTCTCAACATCGATAATTTCCAGATTCATTCTTTCAGCAACCATCTGGAGTGTTCCCACATTTATACCTTTAAATTCCTTGCGGTTAATATTGGTAAAACCAAATTTTGGGAGGCGACGTTGAATCGGCATCTGCCCACCTTCGAAACCTACTTTCTTTGAATAACCAGAACGGGATTTAGCTCCCTTATGACCACGTGTACTGGTTCCGCCGTGGCCAGAACCCTGTCCGCGACCAATTCGTTTTTCCCGGTGTACTGATCCTTCAGCTGGTTTCAGATTATGTAATTCCATTGAGTTTAAGTCTTACTAATTAATTACTTAGATGGCTCGCTTGACACCAGGTGTTGCACTTTTACTACCATTCCCAAAATCTGGGGGGTGGCCTCTACTATAACAGAGGCATGAACTTTTCGTAATCCAAGAGCCTGTAGGGTTCTTTTCTGCCTTTCGGTAGTATGGATTTTACTGACTGTTTGAGTTATTTTAATCTTAGCCATGGTTTCAAAAAATACCAATTATCCATTAAAAACTTTGTCAAGGCTGACACCGCGATGTTGAGCAACGGTAACTGCATCTCTCATTTCCACCAAAGCTGCCATAGTGGCTTTCACCAGGTTATGGGGATTTGATGAACCTTTTGATTTTGCAAGTACATTATGTATACCCACACTCTCGAGTACAGCACGCATAGCACCACCTGCTTTTACTCCGGTACCACCGGAAGCTGGCTTCAGCCAAACTGTTGCACCACCAAATTTAGCAACCTGTTCGTGAGGAATAGTTCCATGAATAATAGGAACTTTTATCAGATTTTTCTTGGCGGCCTCAACACCTTTTGCAATTGCAGTGGTAACTTCATTAGCCTTACCGAGACCACATCCGACAACACCATCTTCATTTCCGACGACAACGATTGCCGAGAAGCTGAAATTTCTACCCCCTTTGGTCACTTTAGTAACCCTGTTGATTGCAACCAACCGGTCCTTCAGTTCAAGATCACTTGTTTTTACCTTACGTACACTAGTAGTCATATTTCTTAGAATTTAAGCCCACCTTCACGGGCTGCATCTGCCAACGATTTTATTCTACCATGATATAAATATCCGTTCCTGTCGAAAACGACTTTGCTGATTCCGTTGGCTAATGCCTTTTCGGCAATAAGTTTACCAACAAGTTTTGCTTGATCGATCTTCTTTACACTTTCTTTCTCAGCAATTACCTTCTCAAGAGAGGAGGCTGATACAAGTGTCTGGCCGGTTAGATCATTGATCACCTGCACAGAAATCTGTCGATTGCTGCGAAAAACGGAAAGTCTAGGGCATTCCGTAGAACCGGACATATCCTTCCGTATCCTGTTCTTGATCTTTAGTCTGCGTTCACGCTTTGAAAAAGCCATTTCGTATAAGTTTTATCTTTATTTTTTCAGTTTTAGCACAGCATCAACTACCAGCAGCCTTACCAGATTTTCTGCGCAGCTCTTCGCCAACAAATTTAACACCCTTACCTTTGTAAGGTTCTGGCGGCCTAAAGGAACGAATTTTTGCCGCTACTTGTCCAATCAATTGTTTATCAATACTCTTAAGAGTGACAATTGGATTGCTTCTTCTTTCGGTAACCGCCTCAACGGAAACTTCAGCAGGTAATTGCAAAATAAAAGGGTGGGAAAAACCAAGGTGAAGTTCAAGTACTTGCCCTTCAGCAGTGGCCTTATAACCAACTCCAACCAATTCCTGTTTAATCACATATCCTGTTGATACACCTGTTACCATGTTCTGTATCAGCGATCTGTAAAGGCCGTGCATTGCACGATGCCTTTTTTGTTCGGTCGGCCTTATCACTGTAACAATTCCATTTTCCACCTGGACTTGAAGATCAGGATTAACCTGTTGTTTTAGTGAACCCAACGGACCACCAACTTCTACCATATTGTCGGCATGCACTGTAACAGTTACACCTGCAGGTAATGATATGGGTAATTTTCCAATTCGTGACATCGTTGATGCTTTTTAATATACGTAACAAATAACCTCACCACCCACATTCTCCTTGCGGGCTTCTTTCTCTGTCATTAAACCCCGGGAGGTTGATAATATGGCAATTCCCATACCATTAAGAACTCTGGGTAGATTGTCAACATCACTATATTTCCGAAGTCCTGGCTTACTAACTCGCTTCAGGCTTTTAATTGCCGAAACCTTAGAAATAGGATGGTACTTCAAAGCGATTTTGATAATGCCCTGTTTATCATCCTCTTCAAATTTATAGCTAAGGATGTAACCTTTATCAAAAAGGATCTTTGTCATTTCCTTTTTTAGGTTAGAAGCAGGGATCTCAACCACTTTATGTTTGGCCATAATCGCATTGCGCACGCGCGTCAGGTAATCTGCAATAGGATCAGTCATTTTTATCTAATAATTAAATTACCAACTTGCTTTTTTAATACCGGGTATCAGCCCATTGGATGCCATTTCGCGGAATGAGATACGGCTAATCCCAAATTGACGCATATAACCTTTAGGTCTGCCGGTGAGCTTACAACGGTTATGCAATCTTACTTTTGAAGAATTCTTCGGAAGTTGACTTAGGGCTTGATAATCACCTTCGGCCTTAAGTTTGGCACGCTTTTCAGCATATTTCTCAACCATTTTCTGCCGCTTAACTTCGCGAGCCTTCATGGATTCTTTTGCCATCCCTATTTCTTATTAGTTGATTTAAAAGGTATTCCAAATTCTTTGAGAAGGGCAAAACCTTCTTCATCGGTTTTTGCTGTTGTAACAAAACTTATTTCCATACCGATCATTGAATGAATTTTATCAATTTCAATTTCCGGAAAAATAATTTGTTCAGCGATACCGAGTGTATAATTACCGCGTCCATCAAATTTAGCGGCGACGCCGTTAAAGTCACGAATTCGTGGAAGAGCAACGGCAATCAGTCTCTCGAGAAATTCGTACATTTTCTCGCTACGTAAAGTTACTTTCACTCCAATCGGCATTTTCTGCCTCAGCTTGAAGTTTGATATATCTTTTTTAGAAAGTGTTTGAACAGCTTTTTGTCCGGTAATGGAAGTAAGTTCTTCCTGAGCTACTTCGATAAGTTTTTTATCAGCAACAGCTTTTCCAACTCCTCTGTTAACCACAATCTTTTCCAGACGCGGAACCTGCATAACACTTTTATAATCGAACTCCTTGGTCATTGCAGGAATAATGACTTCCTGGTATTTTACCTTCAGACTAGGTGTGTATTTCATTACTTGATCTCCTCTCCAGATTTTTTGGCATAACGTACCAATTTACCTTCATCACCAATGCGGCGTCCGATACGGGTTGGTTTTCCAGTAGTAGGATCCAGCAGCATCAAATTTGACACATGAATTGGACCTTCTCTTTTGATGATGCCACCTTGCGGTGCATTTTTGTCTGCTTTGGTGTGCTTAGTCATCATATTAGCGCCTTCTACGATAGCCCGGTCATCTTTCCTGATAACTTCGAGCACACGGCCCTGTTGACCTTTAGAGTTACCCGCAATCACTATGACGGTATCTCCCTTTTTAATATTCATTTTTTTCTGCATGGTCTGTGCTTTTATATTATAACACTTCAGGGGCCAGAGAAACAATCTTCATGTAGTTCTCGCGAAGTTCCCTTGCAACGGGTCCGAAAATACGGGTCCCCCGGATTTCACCGGTAGCATTTAAAAGAACACATGCGTTATCGTCAAAGCGAATATAAGAACCGTCGTTTCTTCTAATTTCTTTGCTTGTACGGACGATAACAGCTTTAGATACGGTACCTTTTTTCAGTTCACCACCTGGTAAAGCTGATTTTACAGTAACAACTACTTTATCTCCAACAGAGGCGTATTTTTTGCCAGTACCGCCTAAAACACGGATGCACAATACTTCTTTGGCACCGCTGTTATCGGCCACGATCATTCTACTTTCTTGCTGTATCATGGTTACTTGGCTCTTTCAATAATTTCCACTAATCTCCAATTCTTATTCTTGCTCAAAGGCCGGGTTTCCATGATCCGGACGAGATCCCCTTCTTTGCAGGTATTCTCTTCGTCGTGAGCAACGAATTTGGTGGTTTTGTTTACAAACTTCCCGTAAATAGGATGTTTAACCTTTCTCTTCACGGCAACAACAATGGTCTTTTCCATTTTATTGCTAACGACCGCTCCGGTCCGTTCCTTGCGCAAGTTTCTGTTACCTTCCATGGGTTATAGGCTTTTCTTGTTATCAATTACCTGCCGTTTGCGCAGTTCAGTCCTAAGTTGTGCGACCAATCGCCTGGCCTCGCGGATATGATGCGGATGATCAAGCGGAGAAACCGCATGGTTCATCTTCATTTTAACCAAATTGCCACTTTCGGTGTCAATCCGTTCAGCAAGCTCTTTGGCTGTCAGTTCGCGAATCTCTACGTTTTTCATTATTCAGAATTTGAGTCTTCAACAAAATCACGCCTGATAATAAATTTGGTTTTCACCGGCAGTTTCTGAGCTGCAAGCCTCAAGGCTTCCTGCGCAAGTTCCAGTGAAACACCTTCAGCTTCAAATAGAATTCTACCTGGAGTTACCCTGGCAACAAACCCTTCTGGAGCACCCTTACCCTTACCCATACGCACTTCAGCAGGCTTCTTGGTGATAGGCTTATCGGGGAAAACCCGAATCCAAATCTGTCCCTGACGTTGCATATGACGAGTCACGGCAACACGGGCAGCTTCCAGCTGACGTCCGGTCATCCAGCACGTTTCCAGAGCTTTAATTCCAAAAGATCCAAAGGCCAGTTGGTTTCCCCTCATGGCATTGCCCTTCATCTTGCCCTTCTGCTGCTTTCTGTATTTAGTCTTTTTCGGTTGTAACATGACAATCGGTAATTATTCAGACGATATTAACCTTTTCTTTTCTTAAACCCTTTTCTTGGAGCTTTAGCGCCAATATTCGGGGACAGGTCGCGTTTGCCAAAGATTTCACCTTTGCAAATCCAAACCTTGATACCAGTAGTTCCAACTTTTGTATGCGCTTCAGCTAATGCATAATCTATGTCAGCACGAAGTGTATGTAATGGAATTCTACCTTCTTTATAAGTTTCTGAGCGAGCCATCTCAGCACCGTTTAACCGGCCGGAAATTTGAATTTTAATTCCTTCAGCTCCCATTCGTATGGTCGATGCTATTGCCATCTTAATAGCCCTGCGGTAAGCGATCTTACCTTCAAGTTGGCGAGCTACGTTAGCAGCAACAATAACAGCATCCATTTCAGGTCTCTTGATTTCAAAGATATTGATTTGGACCTCTTTGCTGGTAATCTTCTTGAGTTCCTCTTTCAGCTTGTCAACTTCCTGACCGCCTTTGCCGATAATAATACCAGGCCTGGCAGTATTTACAGTAATAGTAATAAGCTTTAAAGTGCGCTCAATAATGATTTTGGATACGCTGGCTTTTGAAAGACGAGCGTTCAGGTATTCGCGGATTTTAAAATCCTCAACCAGTTTTTCGGAGAAATCGTTTCCGCCGTACCAGTTGGAATCCCACCCTTTGATAATTCCCAGGCGATTGCTAATCGGGTTTACTTTTTGTCCCATCTATGCGTCCGTTTTTTCGACTTGTTTACGACTGTCCAGATAAATTGTCACATGGTTCGAACGTTTCTTGATTCTGTGACCACGACCCTGGGGAGCAGGGCGTAACCGTTTCAAGATTCTTGCCGAGTCAACAAATACTTGTTTAACGAATAATTGACTGTCTTCGATCCGAACCCCTTCATTTTTTGCCTGCCAGTTAGAAATGGCCGACATAAGAAGTTTTTCTAATTTCCGTGAGGCTTCTTTAGGGTTGTAACGCAGTACGTCCAATGCCCTTTTGACTTCCATGCCCCGGATCATATCGGCAACCAGCCTCATTTTGCGCGGGGAGGTCGGATTGTTATTCAAAGCAGCCAGAAATAACGATTTCCGCTCTTCTTTATTCCGATTTGCCGCTTCTTGCTTTCTGGATCCCATTTTTTCTGAGTTTTTATCTTCTCCTTAGTATCAAAATCAACTATTTCTTCCGGTTTCCGGCGTGCCCTCTGAACATTCGCGTTGGGGCGAATTCTCCGAGTTTATGGCCTACCATGTTTTCCGTAATGTAAACCGGAATAAACTTATTTCCATTATGAACAGCAACAGTATGCCCAACAAAATCAGGGGAAATGATGCTTCTTCTAGCCCAAGTCTTTACAACCGATTTTTTGGTGGCTGCATTCAGGGCCAGAATTTTCTTCTCCAGGCTGAGTTCGATAAAAGGACCTTTTTTTAATGATCGGCTCATACAGTAGTTTATTATCAGTTACTTTTTACGTCTTTCCAGGATAAACTTAGAGGAGGATTTCTTCGGATGACGGGTTTTATAGCCTTTAGCCAACAAACCTTTCCTCGAACGCGGATGACCTCCTGATGCGCGGCCTTCACCACCACCCATTGGGTGATCCACCGGATTCATTACCACACCTCTTACTCTCGGACGACGTCCCTGCCATCTGACGCGGCCAGCTTTTCCATCGCTTTCCAACCCGTGATCCGAGTTAGAAACAGTTCCGACAGTAGCCCGGCAAGCAACCAGAACCAGCCTCGTTTCGCCTGAAGGCAATTTAACGATAGCATAACGTCCTTCTCTCGAGACAATCTGGGCATATGTACCGGCACCTCTTGCCATTGCACCACCCTGACCAGGACGCAATTCAATATTATGTACGATTGTACCTAATGGAATCTCACCGAGAGGCAGGCTGTTACCGATCTCTGGTGCAATACCAGATCCTGATACTAATACCTGTCCTACGCTTAACCCGTTAGGAGCAATAATATACCGCTTTTCTCCATCGGCATAAACCAATAAAGCTATGCGTGCTGTACGGTTAGGATCGTATTCAATGGTCGAAACTTTAGCAGGAATACCGTCCTTATCTCTTTTGAAATCGATAACACGATACATTTGCTTATGACCGCCGCCCAAGTACCTCATGGTCATACGGCCACTATTGTTCCGTCCACCAGATCTTTTACCTGGCCTCAGCAAAGATTTCTCGGGACCTGTGTGAGTAATTTCCTCATAGGTTCCGATAACCTTTTTTCTCTGCCCCGGTGTTACGGGATTAAAACTGCGAACTGCCATTGCTTAATTAAATATTGCTGTAAAAATCTATGACCTCTCCATCATTCAGGGATACAATCGCTTTTTTGTAAGCGCTGCTCCGTCCACGAACCACTCCGGTACGGGAAAATCTTGATTTTTCTTTGCCACCGTAACGCATCGTGTTAACGGAAACAACTGAAACGCCGTACATATCTTGTATGGCTTTCTTAATCTGATTTTTATTAGCCCTTTTGTCGACGATAAAACCGTAACACTTAAGGTCTTCGGTCTGCCCCGTCATTTTTTCCGTTACAATCGGTTTGATCAGAATTTCCATTGTTACCAGTTCTTATTGTCCGAAATTGTTATTCAAAGCTTCAATCGAACTCTCCAGGAAGGCTATTGATGAAGCATTTAATATATCATAAGTATTTAGATCCGAGACCATTATAACTTTGACACCCTGTAAATTTCGAGAGGACAAATATATGTTTTTATTCGGTTCATTTAAAACCAATAACACTTTTTTGTTCGCCGATTTAAGGTTTTGTTTGATATCGACCATGGTCTTGGTCCTTGGGGTATCGAGGTTGAAGTCCTCAACTACCACAATCTGTGATCCTTGCGCTTTGTAAGTCAATGCAGATTTACGTGCAAGAATTTTCACTTTTTTATTCAGTTTGAAACTGTAATCCCTAGGAACTGGTCCAAAAACACGTCCGCCACCACGAAATAGTGGAGATTTGATGTTACCTGCACGAGCTCCACCGGTTCCTTTTTGCTTTTTAATCTTTTTCGAACTTCCGCTGATCTCGTTACGTTCTTTGGATTTGTGCGTTCCCTGGCGTTTATTGGCCATGGATTGTTTTACATCCAGATAGATGGCGTGATCATTTGGACTGATGGCAAAGACATCGTCACGCAGCTCAACGGTTCGACCCGTCTCTTCGCCGGAAGTTTTGTATACTGCTAATTTCATCACTTCTCAATTATTACGTATGAACCTTTAGCGCCGGGAACTGAACCTTTTACAATCATAAGATTATGTTCCGGAACAATCTTCAGCACCTGCAGGCTAAGCAACTTAACGCTTTTTACACCATCGTGGCCAGCCATTCTCATGCCCTTAAATACCCTGCTCGGGTAAGAAGAAGCTCCCAATGATCCAGGTGCCCTTAGGCGGTTGTGCTGACCATGGGTACTATCTCCAACTCCAGCGAATCCATGGCGCTTTATAACACCTTGAAATCCCTTACCTTTTGTTACTCCTGTTACGTCAACCCAGCGATCACTACTAAAATTATCAACTGTGAGGACATCTCCAAGTTTCACTACTTCACCGTTATCCTTTTGGAATTCGGCAACTTCACGTTTTGGTGTGGTGTTGGCCTTTTTAAAGTGACCCAACATCGGTTTTGGGGTGTTCTTCTCCTTTTTATCGTCGAAGGCCACCTGCACAGCTTCATACCCATCAATTTCGTGGGTTTTGATCTGGGTAACCACACAAGGACCCACTTCAATGACGGTGCATGGTACATTTTTACCATCAGCAGCGAAGACTGAAGTCATCCCGATCTTTTTCCCGATTAAGCCTTGCATCTTATTAGCTCTTAGAATTATACTTTAATTTCAACTTCTACTCCGCTGGGCAGCTCCAGTTTCATCAGCGCATCAATAGTCTTCGCTGTTGAACCATAAATATCAATCAGCCTCTTATATGAGCTCAGCTGAAATTGTTCTCTCGACTTCTTGTTCACGAAAGTTGATCTCAGAACAGTAAATACCCTCGTATGGGTAGGCAGCGGTATCGGACCGCTAACAACGGCGCCGGTACTTTTTACCGTTTTTACGATCTTCTCAGCAGATTTGTCTGCAAGGTTGTGATCGTAAGACTTCAACTTGATTCTAATTTTCTGACTCATTCCTATTAATATTTATCTACAATAAATCCACTCTTCCAAATACTTTTTGTAACACGGCGATGGCAATATCACGGGGTACCTCATCATAATGCGATACTTCCATTGTTGAGCTGGCTCGTCCGGAGGTTAGTGTCCTCAGTACTGTCACATATCCGACTTGTTCGGAAAGTGGTACTGTGGCTTTAACCACTCGTCCACCGGGCTTATTTTCCATCCCGGCAACCTGGCCACGCCGTTTGTTGAGATCAGCAATTACATCTCCCACATACTCTTCTGGAGAAACTACTTCTAGGCTCATAATTGGTTCGAGGAGAATTGGTCGTGATTTCTCACAACCTTCACGAAATGCTTTTTGTGCGGCAATTTCGAAAGAGAGATCATCTGAATCCACCGGATGGAAGGATCCACCGATTAATGTAACTTTCAGACGATTAAATGGAAAACCTGCCAATACACCACTGTTCATTGCATTTTTAAATCCGCGTTCAACAGCAGCAATGTATGATTTTGGAAGTTCTTCAGGTTTTAGTTCAGCTACAAATTCAAGACCTTTAACAGAAGTGTTTGGAGAGATTTTTACCCGTATTTCAGCAAATAAGTTTTTGCCACCGGAATCTTTTCTAAAGATTGTATGAATCTCTGTATCCTGCTTTATAGTTTCCTTGTATGCAACCTGCGGTTGACCCCGATTGATTTCCAATTTAAATTCTCTTTTCAGGCGATCAAGGATAATATCCAGGTGCAATTCTCCCATTCCACTCAATACTGTTTGTCCTGATTCTTCATCGATTCTGACCCTGAAAGTCGGATCTTCCTCAACTAATTTCAGAAGCGCATCCGTAAGTTTTGCCATATCATCCTGAGTTCTTGCCTCGACAGCAATTCCAAGGACGGGTTCCGGAAAAGTTATGGATTCGAGTAGAATGCGGTCACTTTCGTTGCAAAGCGTATCGCCGGTTCTAATATCTTTGAAACCAACGGCTGTGCAAATGTCACCTGCTTCTATAAAGTCTCTCGGATTCTGTTTGTTTGCATGCATTTGATATAATCGGGTAATCCTTTCTCGTTTCTCGGTTCGCATGTTAAAAACAGTGGCTCCCGATTGGATCGTCCCGGAATAAACCCTTAAGTAAGCCAAACGGCCTACATATGGATCAGTAGCAATTTTAAAAGCGAGGGCTGCAAAAGGCGCGTTTGGATCAGGTTCCCTGCTCACTTTATTGTGTGTTACCGGATCGAGTCCGTGAACAGCGCCAATATCAAGCGGGCTGGGTAAGAAAGCAGCAATTGCATTAAGCAGAGGCTGCACGCCTTTATTTTTAAAAGCCGAACCACATAGAACAGGGATCAAAACTCTCTGCAGAGTTGCATTCCTGATTGCGGTCAGCAGTTCACTGGCCTGGATGCTATCTTTATCTTCAAAAAATTTCTCCAGAAGAGAATCATCAGTTTCGCAAACCGATTCGATCATTAAGTTTCGCCATTCTTCTGCTTGTTCCAGCATGTCATCTGGTATCGGAAGAACTTCAGGGTGTGAACCCATTGAATCATCCAACGGCCAAATCAGGGCATTATTTTGAATCAGGTCAACGACTCCGATAAATTTATCTTCTATCCCGATTGGTATTTGGATTGCCAGAGGTTTTGCCCCCAGTTTCTCCTTCATCTCATTCAGGACCCCGATAAAATCGGAACCCGGCCTGTCCATCTTATTGACAAATGCGATTCTTGGAACCTTATATTTGTCAGCCTGATGCCAAACAGTTTCAGATTGTGGCTCTACTCCGCTAACGCCGCAAAAAACGGCTATTGCTCCATCTAGTATGCGAAGAGATCTTTCAACTTCTACAGTGAAATCTACGTGTCCGGGAGTGTCTATAATATTAACTTTATAGTTCTGTCCGTCGTATTTCCACCAGGTAGTCGTTGCGGCAGAGGTTATTGTAATCCCCCGCTCCTGCTCCTGGACCATCCAGTCCATAGTTGCAGCACCATCATGAACTTCTCCCATCCGGTGGTTAATACCGGTATAAAAAAGAATACGCTCGGTAGTCGTGGTTTTTCCCGCATCAATATGCGCCATTATACCGATGTTTCTGGTATAAGAGAGATCTAGTGCCATCCCAACGTGTCAAAGAACTTTGTTCCGGTTAAAACCGGAAATGCGCGAATGCCCGGTTTGCTTCGGCCATTCTGTGCGTATCTTCCTTTTTCTTGAAAGCTGCGCCTTCTTCATTAAAGGCTGCAACAATTTCTGCAGCTAATTTTTCACTCATCGACCGACCAGCACGTTTACGTGCAAAGGCGATCAGGTTTTTGTTTCCAATTGAAATTTTCCTGTCAGGACGAATTTCCATCGGAACCTGGAATGTGGCACCCCCTACTCTGCGGCTTTTTACTTCAACTGCAGGAGTAATATTTTCGAGTGCTTTTTTCCAAACATCCAGGGCGGACATTCCGCTATCCTGAGTTTTCTTCTCCACCAATTCCAAAGCATCGTAGAAACTGGCAAAAGCAATACTTTTCTTCCCGCTGTACATCAGGTCGTTAACAAAACGGGTTACCCGGGTATCGCTAAATTTAGGATCCGGAAGTATTATACTCTTTTTGGCTCTCGCTTTTCTCATGGAAAAATTTGCTTACTGTAAAACTATTTTTTTGGCCTCTTGGCACCATATTTTGATCTTCTCTGCTTTCTGCCATCAACTCCGGCAGCATCTAAAGTGCCCCTTACCATATGGTAGCGAACACCCGGAAGATCTTTAACCCTTCCACCGCGCACCAGAACAATTGAGTGTTCCTGTAGGTTATGACCTTCACCTGGTATATACACGTTGACTTCCTTCTGGTTTGTCAATCTCACCCTGGCAACTTTCCGCATAGCGGAGTTAGGTTTCTTCGGTGTGGTAGTGTAAACCCTGACACAAACGCCGCGGCGCTGAGGACAAGAATCAAGAGCCGGAGCTTTGCTCTTTTCATTCTTACTGATTCTTCCTTTTCTTACTAATTGCTGTATCGTAGGCATTATGAGCTATTTTTAATCCCGCTTGTTTTTAACAAAATGGTGTGCAAAGGTAATCCTTTTTTTCACAAATCCGAATCGCATCGCAAAAATTCAAAAAAAAAGTCCCGAATTATCGGGACTATATATCTTTATGTCGATTGTAAGCATCAAGGATACCTGACTATCAGGGTAGTTTCATCAGGATCGGTCGGAGTTGGAGGTGGAGCCAGAGCAAACATTGAAAAAGTTGAACCTCCTGAAACAGTAACAGTACCAGATGCACTGCCGAGGCTAACACGTACCACAATATAAAACGTGGCTGGAACCCGAAGTTTTTCAAATTCTACCTCAAACCAGTATGCTCCATGATCACCCCTGGAATCTTCCGATTCAAATTCAATTATTTCCCCAATGAAAATTCCGGCAGTATCGAAAACCTTCACAGAAATGATTTCATTTTCTCCAGGTTTAAAACCGCGCAATCCAAAGGTAACCCCTTCCACCCTATCATGGTGACCATAAAGGACATCTCCTTTGATAATTGACAAAGAAGACCCTGAAGAATCGCTACCATTTGCGGAAGGCTGGAAACTCATCGACACCATCGCGATGAAGCCAATGAACAGTAGGGAAACTATATTCTTTTTCATAATTTTATTTTCTCCTATTTAACTATTCCTAACCTCTAGTGAGACTTAGTTTAATCAGATTCAACGTGTAAAGGTAACCCACAAAAATGAGTTTTTTTAATTTATTCACAATTTTTTGACTAAAAAGCATCTTTTTCCATTTTTAGGACAAGTCTGATTGTAAAATGGACATGATATAATATTATATATTTGTCACAATAACCGAACATAGAATGCCCAAACCCCTCTTAATACTATTTTGTCTTCTAAGTTACACGTTATTTATTTCAGGTCAGACTGTTTCAGTAAAATCCCTTAAGGAAACAGGCTTACCAGACACCACTAAATTATATAATGTATTACTCACTGTCAACAGGAAGGCTGCAGCTGCCTATCTGGAGCAATACCTGACCCAACATTCTGATGAGAATGCAAAAGAACTTGCCCCAATCTGGCTCGAACTGGCCATATTCAGAGCCTGGCCTGAAGATCTGGCTCCAAGTCCATACATGAAAGAAAGTAGAGCTGCCTATTCAAAATATGAAAGTTTATCAGCTGGGCAACCGGATATACCTTTGATCCGGGCCAATAGATTATTATATCAATCGCTTAATCTCTCTTCAGATTCATCCTTTACAAAAGCTGCCGACAGCTTGCTCGCATCCATTGCTTCCCGTCCGACGCAAGGGAAACTTAACCAAATGATGCTCGCTGATTCATATGGGGAAATAGCCAGATTATATAAAAGAATTGGCGACTTTGAAGAATCAGTCAGAAATTTCGAACGATCTATAGTAATCAACCGAAAGCTTGACAGACTGCAAAAATTAGCCTATGACCTAACCAACCAGAGTCTGGTTTTATTCCGTATCGACAGTCTGGACCCCAGAGCTGATAAAAACCTAAAGGAATCGCTTGAAATATATCAGGATTTAGATAGCCTCCAAGCTGTAGCCCAGGTATTAAATGAATTGGGAGTGTTGTGGGATAGCCGGCTCAAACCTGACAAGTCACTCGATTATTTCAAGCAATCACTAGCAGTAAAATATCGCATTGCTGATCTTAACAAGAAGGAATTCATTGTAGTATTTAACAATATAGGAACCTGTTACCTATATCTTGGAAAGACAGACAGTGCGAGGTATTATTACTTAAAGGCAGTGGATTATGCAATAAAATCAAAAAGAAACCCTGCTGATTATTATAATAATCTTGGTGCCAGTTATGGCATGTTCAACGAGTATCAGGAGGCTTTAGAATATTTTCAGAAAGCCATTAACTGTATGGATTCCACCTGTTCTGCAACTGATTTGACAGCAAATCCAAATATCAGTAAGGTAAGCCCCAAGCTGGCTGATTTTATAGCGTTTAAAGCCCATAGTTTCCATCGCCGATACCATATTGACAAAAACCCTCAGGATCTTATTGACGGTTTGAATACATTCAATAGTGCGCTTGATATGATGGACACCCTAAGATTCATTTATTCCTTTGAAAGCAAACCTTATCTATCCTCAGAAGCCAAAATTCATTATTTCAGTGCTTTGGACATAGCTTTGGATTTATATAGTATCACAGGCAAGATGGATTATCTGGATTCTGCATTTACATTATCCGAACGAAACAAGTCATCCATACTGAATGAATTCCTCAGGACAAACCAAGCCCGGAAAATTATGGCGAAAGAGGCACCATGGTTAGCAACTGAAGACAACATCAAGCAATTGATAAACAAAACTCAATCCGATAAAATCAAATCCGCCAACGATCCTGAGCTGAAAGACAGTTTGCCTGTGATTGAAGCCCGTTTATCGAACCTTAAGGATTCGTTGAAGAGCTTAGATATTGAGGCAAAAGCTAAAAAGGAAAATGCATTGTATTTTAACATGGTTTTTGACAAGCATGCTTATCCTCCTGAGAGAATCCAGGAAAAACTTAATGATGGTGAAGCCTTGTTGGATTACACTGTAATTCATGATAAAAGGTTAAAACTGGATTATATGGTTGTGCTGGTTCTGTCGCGTGACACGTTGTTCAGTTTCAGGGATACATTACAAAGTCAGTTCCGGAAGGATATAGATTCATTTCGAGCCACCATAACTCCTTATTTAGACAGCCAGGTTTTTCAGGACTTCAGCCGGTTATCAAATATGATGTATCAGTATTTTTTCGCTCCCATCGAAAAATTCAAAGGGATAAATAAGTTAATCATCCTGGCAGATGAAGAGCTGGGTTTTCTTCCATTTGAAGTTTTCGTTTCAGACACGATAAAGCCAGAAGGATCTGACTTCCGAAAGCTGAGCTACCTCAACCGAAAATACCAGATATCCTATATATCCTCTCATGAGCAACTTTACCAGTTCAGAACTCCGAAATCAAAAAAGGAAAAGGCAACAGTTTATGCATTTGCTCCCTTTGTGAATCATGGTGTGACAATCGACACGCTTAATCTATTGACACTTGACAACTCTGGCAAAGAAATCGAATCTGTCAGCAAATATTACAAAACCAGGATTTTCGCAGACAAAAAAGCCAGTGAAAAAAGCCTTCGCAGCGCCTTTGATCGGAATTCCATTATCTCTTTATCGACCCATGGCATTATGAACCTCAAGGAACCCATGCAATCCAGACTTCTATTGATCCCTAAATCGCAAGATGAAACTGGAAGCCTTTATTTATTTGAGATGTTATCCCTTAGGATCAAATCACCACTTGTTATTTTGAATGCCTGCAACACAGGAATGGGAAAATTGCAGGTGGGAGAAGGGATAATGAGCATGGCCCGGGGATTTCAATACGCTGGCGTACCAACAGTTATTACAACTTTGTGGCCTATAGATGATAAAGCATCAGCAGCTATCATGAACTTCTTCTTCGAAAACATTCATCAGGGGATGGATCAGGGAGAAGCGCTGATGAAAGCCAGAAACAGCTATATTGATCAATCCACTAAAGCAAAGGGAGCCCCATTCTTTTGGGCCGGTCAGGTTCTGATCGGAGATCCCGGACCGCTGAATATCCGCCAAAAGACAAAGCCCATTATCTGGATTTCATCCCTTCTTATTGCGGTGAGTCTGGCGCTATTTCTGGTCTATAATAAAAAGAGGCGCTAATGTTCGATGGCTCTTGA
This sequence comes from uncultured Bacteroidota bacterium, assembly GCA_903919065.1. Lineage (GTDB taxonomy): Bacteria > Bacteroidota > Bacteroidia > Bacteroidales > UBA12481 > UBA12481. The sequence continues at coordinate 7,717 of CAIXHD010000158.1, read as the reverse complement.
ATCTACAATAAAAAAAACATAGATTTGCACACCAAAATTAAAGTGAACACAATTTTTTCACCAATTTACCAGTAATTAAGGGAGTTATGAAAGTTTATCAGACTAATCAAATACGGAACCTAGCACTTCTGGGCAATTCTGGGTCAGGAAAAACAACCTTGGCCGAATCGCTGCTTTTTGATGGAGGTGTGATCAGCCGTCGAGGGGATGTGGGCAGTAAAAATACAGTATCTGACAATCAGGATATAGAGCATGAGCGTGGCAACTCTGTTTATGCAACAGTTCTATACACTGAGTACAAGGATCACAAAATCAATATCATTGACACTCCGGGTGCTGATGATTTTGTTGGCGGGACCATTGCTGCACTAAGCGCAGTTGAATTTGGATTATTGCTGATCAATGCTCAGCATGGTGTAGAAACCGGTACCGAGTCTCTGATGAGATATACTGAAAGGTATCACAAACCGGTAATTTTGGTTGTCAACCAGCTGGATCATGAAAAGTCGCATTTCGACAAAGCTGTTGAAAGCGCCCGTGAGGCTTTTGGCCAGAAAGTAGTGGTTGTTCAATATCCCATCAATGAAGGTGTAGGTTTTGATACCATCGTTGACGTAATAAAGAAAAAAGCTATAAAATATCCCATTGGCGGAGGTGTTGCTGTTGAAATCGAAATTCCTGCCAGTGAAGCCAAAAAGGTTGAAGACTATTATTCAAGGTTAGTAGAGTTGGCAGCTGAAGCAGACGAGAGCCTGATGGAAATATTCTTTGCAAACGACACCCTGACTGACGAAGAATTGCGTGCAGGTCTGAAAAAAGGCATTGCAGATCGCGGCATATTCCCCATTCTCTGCACATCTGCAAAGAACGTTCAAGGAACCCAGCGTCTCTGCGACTTTATTGTAAACTTTGCTCCGACACCTGATCAAAGTGTTTACAAATTCAAGAATGGACAGGAGATCAAAGTTGGCCCATCAGGACCGAATATTGCTTTCGTTTTCAAGACCTTCACTGAGCAGCATCTTGGAGAAATCAACTTCTTTAAAGTAATTTCCGGCAAACTGACAGAAAACATTGATCTGCTGAACCTTAATACCAATGCCAAGGAGAGGGTCAGTCAATTATTTGCCGTTGCAGGAAAAGCACGCCAAAAGGTTGACACTATGTTTCCTGGCGATATTGGAGGTACGGTAAAACTAAAAGACACCCGGACTTTCACGACACTTGCAGATAAGACTGTTGATTCCCCCATCCTTCCAATCGAAATGCCGGAACCAAAATTCCGAGCAGCCATTAAAGCGAAGGAAGAGACGGATGATGAAAAACTGGGCGAAGCATTGCATCGTTTGCATGAAGAAGATCCTTCCCTTCTGGTGGAATATTCTAAAGAATTAAAGCAGATCATTTTACATGGCCAGGGTGAATACCATCTGAACATTGTTAAGTGGCTGCTTGATAACACCTATAAAATCCCTACCGAGTATCTTGCACCAAAGATTCCTTACCGGGAAACAATAACCAAAGTTGCCCAGGCATCTTACCGTCACAAAAAACAATCGGGCGGCTCAGGCCAGTTTGGTGAGGTTCATATGATTATTGAACCGCACGAAGAAGGCGTAGTTGAAAAGACCCTGTTTAAAGTTGATGGCAAGGACATGCAGCTTTCGATTCGTGGCAAGGAAGAGATTCCTCTGGATTGGGGCGGCAAGCTGGTATTCTACAACTGCATTGTTGGTGGTTCCATCGAAGCCCGTTTCTTGCCGGCAATTCAAAAGGGTCTGATGGAAAAGCTTGAGAACGGTCCTCTGACCGGGTCCTATGCAAGAGACATCAGGGTTTATGTTTATGATGGAAAAATGCACCCGGTAGACTCCAATGAAATTTCATTCCGTCTGGCAGGCGCCAAAGCATTCTCTGAAGCTTTCCGCAAAGCCGGCCCGAAAATCATGGAGCCGATTTATGATGTGGAAGTTTTAGTTCCCGGCGATCGTATGGGTGATGTAATGAGTGACCTGCAGGGGAGACGTGCAATGATTCTGGGCATGAATTCCGAAGGACGTTATGAGCACCTCAGGGTAAGGGTACCGTTAGCTGAGCTTAACAAGTATTCGACAACCTTAAGTTCTTTAACAAACGGAAGGGCAACTTACACGATGAAATTCAGTGAATATGCTCTTTGTCCACCGGATGTTCAGGAAAAACTTCAGTCTGCTTATACTACTGAAGACGACGAATAGCCGGACATTTGGGGTTACAACCTTTTAAAGCTGACAGCTCAAAGAAAAGCTGTCAGCTTTTCTTTTTTATCGGAGTAGCGTCAGGAATCCATAATAGACTTTATCGCTGACCTTGCCCTTATAAACCTTATCATCCCAACCGGTGGCTGATATAATATAATAATAGGTGCCGGCAGGAGCCGGATTACGGTCTTTCATATCGAGACCATCCCAACCGCTTTCTAATGCCCTTGGATCAGTCCATTCATAAACGACCCTGCCCCAACGGTTTATTATTTTTCCCGAGAAATTCTTAAGAGATAAAGCTTTAACCTGAAAGTAGTCATTAAGGTCATCGCCATTAGGGGTAAATACGTTGGGTATTTCCAAGAGCGATGAGTCGACACGAATAAAATAGTCCGAAGTATAAACATTACGGCACTGCAGATAGGTTGCTACAACACGGCTGGTGTATTCGCCAGGGCGCTCTAGAGTAATTTTCGCATCAGTTGTAGTCAGAAGGTTTGAGGTATCTGAATTTTCATAAAATTCGTATTGATAGGTTATGCTACTTTCGGTGCCACCATTAGAAGAAGAATCGATTTGCATGGTTACCTCAAGCGGCGCCTCCCCGGTTTTTGGATCAGCTAGAAATGAAGCATAAACCCCATATAAAGTGAGAGTTGTATCGCTAAAACAGCCAAAGTTATCCTTGACCCGGAAAATATAATCCAAATTACCCTGATTCAAGGGTGGCTTAATTCTTGCGATTCCATTACGATCAGATTGGATGCTGATTCCATCCCAGGTATAATCAGCTTGGGCATATTTATTTTCAAATTTAGAAGAATCCTTAGTCCAGGGAATGGAGGTCACGAATCCGGTTAATCCGATCTCGCTGCCACTGCAGATTGATGTTTGATCAGAACGGGTCCCGGCAAAAGAAGGGCTCATATTTACGAAGACATCCAATACAGGGATATTCAAGGCTGCAGGTCCGTTTTTACCAGTCACATACAGGCGAACTACATAATGCCCCCCTTCAGGGTAGGAAAAAGTTTGGTTTGGGCCAGTTAAGATTCTTCCATTGTAACCAAAATCCCAGGTAAAAATTACTGAATCCGGGAAGAATGAAGAAAAGTCAGCATTTTGCCCCTGGGCTCTGAATACTATTGCTTTGCCTTGGCAGGTTTCGGTTGGACTAACAGCCGGGGAAATGATCTTTACAGTATAATCACCCTTCTGGGCCAAAAGTGCCATAGGGAAAACAGAAGCAATGAGCAAAGCGGCCAAAAGGCCTTTCTGGGAAAAGAAACGGTATTTCATCAATATCAGCACTTACTGTTAATGAGTTACAATATTAGTAAAACTTAGTAAGAAATCGGCACTACCGATCACATCCGGGTATACGACAATTGCTATTTTTGCCGTACTTTCCGGCGCTGCAAGTACTAACGTTATTTTGAACTATTCCGTATATATAAAGATTTAAAAGTGAACAATATTCTAAAAAATCTGAGTCCAATCCAAGAAGAAGCCGTCAGACAAACAGATGGTCCAATGCTCGTTATTGCCGGTGCCGGGTCAGGAAAGACCCGGGTATTGACCTATAAAATTGCCTGGTTATTAGAACAAGGGGTTCATGCACGGAATATTCTTTCACTGACTTTTACGAATAAGGCTGCACGGGAAATGCGGGAAAGGATTGAGAAAATAATGTTACCAGAAGTTACCCGTTCAATCTGGATGGGGACTTTTCATTCTCTTTTTGCCCGAATCCTCCGCAAAGAATCCCAGGCACTCGGTTACACACAAAACTTCACCATTTACGATAGCGATGACACAAAGAGTCTGATCAGAAGTATCTTACACGACTTAAGGCTTGACGATGATATCTATCCCGTTGGTGAAGTACTGCGAAGGATTTCATCGGCAAAGAATTCCCTTATCACGGCGGAGAGTTATCAATCGAGGAGTGAATGGCTGGCGGTGGATGAATCTGCAAGGCGACCAGAAATGGCTAATATATATATGACGTATGCTAAGCGTTGCCGGAATGCCGGATCAATGGATTTTGATGATCTGCTTCTGAATACATTTCTGCTTTTCCAAAACAACCCTGATATACTAAAAAGGTACCAGGATCAGTTCAGGTATATTCTCGTTGATGAATATCAGGATACAAATTACTCTCAGTATTCCATAGTAAATATGATGGCCCGCACCCATCGCAATCTCTGTGTAGTTGGTGATGATTCACAAAGCATATATTCATTCAGGGGTGCCAGGATCGAGAATATTTTGAATTTTCGAAATGATTATCCTGAATACAAGATCTTCAAACTTGAGCAAAATTACCGGTCCACACAGAACATAGTTGAAGCTGCCAACAGTTTAATTCAGAAGAACCAGACGCGCATACCGAAAAATGTTTGGTCGGCCAATGAACCTGGCGAATTGGTTGAGATTTCGCAATCTCTAACAGATCAGGAAGAGGGTATTTTCATTTCCAACAGGATACTGGACACGCATCTGCAGGAGCAGGTAGACTTTAAGGAATTTGCAGTTTTATATCGGACTCATGCACAATCACGTATCATTGAAGAAGCCTGCAGGAAGCTTAATATCCCCTATAAGATATATGGCAGCATCTCCTTTTATCAAAGAAAAGAGATTAAAGACATTTTGGCTTATTTCAGGCTTATTCTAAATCACAGGGATGATGAATCATTAAAAAGGATCATTAATTATCCGGCCAGGGGTATTGGTAAAACCACACTTGACCGTCTGGGCGAGGCAGCTATGCAAGGTCAATGCCCGCTTTGGTCGGTTATCGGTGATCCGGCGGCTCATGTGCCGCAATTTAATAAAGGTACTGTAGAGAAACTGTTACAATTCAGGAATCAGATCGATGAATACACACATCTGGCGGATACACTTGATGCGTATGAACTTGCAATGAAGGTAGTTCAGGGAACGGGGATTCTTGAGGAATATCGTTTCGACAGGACTCCTGAGGGATTGAGCAAATTTGAGAATATAGAGCAACTCATAAATGGTATCAAGGAATTTGTTGACAGCGGAAATCAAGAGGGGGAAGAGCCCTCATTAAGCGGAATGGATTTCTTCCTTCAAAGTGTTTCTCTGATGACCGATCAGGATAATGAGAAACCCGAGGACAAGAATAAGGTTAGCCTGATGACTATACACTCAGCAAAAGGGCTTGAGTTTGGGTATGTATTTATTGCTGGTGTTGAGGAAGAGTTATTTCCGTCACAGTTTTCCAGCGGCAGTGCAAAAGAGATAGAAGAAGAGCGCAGGCTATTTTATGTCGCTATCACGAGAGCCATGAAGAGGGTCATTATCACCCTTTCGAAGACAAGGTATCGCTGGGGAAGTCTGATCGACTGCAGGCCCAGCAGGTTCATACGTGAGATTGATCCAAAATTCCTGAAGATTACCGGTGGTAACAGGAGAAATATCAGCGGGCAGAACATGGATGAAGAAGTGGAGGAAATCCAGGAAGAGCGCCCCGTTCGACCAACCCCGAGAAGAATTATCCCGGTTAGTAATAAACCATCAGCAAGGGTTGCGCCAGATGAGAATTTTGAGCCTGATGATCCGGCCCTGATACAGTCCGGAATGATGGTTACACATCCCCGCTTTGGGAATGGTAAGGTTCTGCAAATTGAAGGAGATGGAGGAAACCGAATGGGTACGGTATTTTTTAAAGATGCCGGAAACAAACAGCTTCTTCTAAAATTTGCGCGGTTAAAAATTATTAGGACCTAAGTGTCTAAAAAACCCTACCTTTGTCAAATTCAAGGTAAAATCAATGGAATACGTAAAAAAAGAGAAACGGCTCAGGATGCCGGAATATGGCCGTATTGTTCAAAACATGGTCGACCATGCGAGACAACTTCCAGACAGGGCGGAGCGAAATTCTGCCATAGCCACTATAATTGATGTCATGGGGAATATCAATCCGACACTGAGGGATAATCGCGATTACAAGCATAAGCTTTGGGATCATTTGCATCTTATTGCTGATTTTCAACTCGATATTGATTGTCCATTTGAAATTCCATCGATGGATTACTTCCGCGGAAAGCCTGACAGAGTACCCTACCCTGTATCAAAGATCAGGTTTCGTCATTACGGGAAGATTGCAGAGCTTTTAATTGAGAAGGCTGTCCTTATTGAAGATGAAGAGAAGAAGTTTGAGTTTACGCGTCAGATTGCCAATCACATGAAGATTTCATACCTGACATGGAATAAAGATAACGTTACCGACGAGTTGATCCTGGTTGCCCTACGGGAATTATCCAGGGACAGACTGAGCCTTCCAACAGGAACCGTGCTTGCCGATATTAAAGATTTGCCACCTAAATCGGTAGTAACGAGGAAAAAGTTTACGCAGAAGCAAAATCACACCTTTAAGAAACGGTATTAAATCAAATCATGGCTGCTTTCGAGATCACAGGTGGCCGTCAACTCAAAGGTGAGCTGACGCCACAAGGGGCCAAGAATGAAGCTTTGCAAGTGATTTGTGCCACTTTGCTGACACCGGAGACTGTCACTATCCGGAACATCCCCGAAATTCTTGATGTTCAGAATCTTATCAAGCTATTAAGCGAGATAGGTGTTGAAACTATACAGATTGATTCCTCAACATGGTCCTTCCGTGCTGCCAATCTGAATATTGATTATCTGGAAGGCGATGACTTTAAGAAAATGGCCACCAGGTTGCGCGGTTCGGTAATGCTTGTTGGACCTCTGATAGCAAGATTCGGGAAAGCCTGTATGCCTCAGCCTGGGGGAGATAAAATCGGCAGACGCAGGCTGGACACCCATTTTCACGGTCTGTCTGAATTGGGTGCCAAAGTTGATTATGACTCGGCTAAAGAACAATTTATTATAACTGGCAAAGGAATGAAGGGAGCATACATGCTCCTCGAAGAGGCTTCTGTTACCGGGACTGCCAATGTTCTGATGGCTGCTGTACTTACACCCGGAAAAACAACTATTTTCAATGCAGCATGTGAACCCTATGTTCAGCAGTTGTGCCTCATGCTCACCCAAATGGGTGCCAGGATTTCAGGTATCGGATCGAATTTATTGACTGTTGAAGGAGTTGAAGGACTGAAAGGTGCCGATCACACCATACTCCCGGATATGATTGAAATCGGCAGTTTTATCGGGCTGGCTGCCTTGACAAGTTCCGAGATCACGATCAAGCAATATTATCCGGAACATCTCGGAATGATACCCCATGCCTTTTCAAGATTGGGAATCAAGTTTGAGCAAAAAGGCAACGACTTGTTTATTCCAGCTCAGGATCATTATGAGATCGACACATTTATGGATGGCTCGATCATGACGATTGCAGATGCTCCGTGGCCTGGTCTCACACCTGATTTGCTGTCAGTATTTCTGGTAGTAGCCACTCAGGCGCGCGGGTCGTTGCTGATTCACCAGAAAATGTTTGAGAGCCGCTTATT